>JBGPMX010000663.1:0-3404 GCA_041487215.1 Planctomycetia bacterium
AAACGAGATCGAGCCGCGCTTGGCGATGCCCGGCATGTTACCCAGCAGGATCTCGAGAAAAAACGCGTAAGCGAGCGACACGATGGTGCCGCGGCGGAAGATCGCCCCCAGCGCGTGGAACAGGCTGGTGTAGGCCAGCGCGCCCAGCACCAGCGCCGGCCAGAACAGCCCGGCCGATTCCCGGCCCGGCGCACCGCCCAGGTAGCCGAGCACCAGAAGGCTGCCGACCGTCCAGACGAGCACAAGCAGCGTGGCGGCCAGGTACTTCGCCAGGTAGACAAGCGGGCGCGGCAGCGGGGCCATAAGCAGGTAGATGAGCGTGCGGTCCTCGCGCTCGGTCGCCACCGACGAGGCCGCGTAGCAGATCGCGAACATCGGCACCAGGAACGAAGCGTGCACCGGTACGATGATGCGCTCGGCGAACGTCCGGACCGTCAGCTCCTTTCTGGGTTTCCCCTCGCGCGTCCGTCCCAGCGTCCAGGCCAGAACGATAAGGCAGGAGATGCCGGTCAGGATCAGGCAGATGAGCGTCTGGCGCGAAAAGAACTGCCGCCGCAGGGCGAGGCCGCCGAGGTAGAAGACGGCGGGGAGCGTGCGCGCGGGGCGAGCGGAAACCGCGTCCGCCTCTTCAGCCGGCATTTCGCTTTGGATCATGCTGCCCTTCAGTACCGCGCCGACTCCTGCATCACGTAATCGAACACCGCCCCGGCCGATGCGTCGGTCGTCTCCAGCCGCTCGATCTCGAAATGCTCCTCGAGCACCAGGGTGGCGAACTGGCTGAAGAACTCCTTGGGGCGCGAGATCTGAACGCGCAGCTCCTCATCCGTGTGCAGCTCGAGGCCGCGCACCAGCTCGCACTGCACGAGCCGGCCAGCCAGCTCGCGGGCGCGGTCGCAGCCGATGAGGACCCGCAGCGGGTAGCGGTCGAGCATCTCGCGGATCTCGCCGAGCGAACCGGTCGCCAGCAGCCGGCCCCGTCCCATGAAGAAGACGCGCTCGGCCAGCGTATCCATGTCGTCCAGGATGTGGCTCGAGACCAGCACGGCCTTGCCCCGGTCGCCCAGCGCGCCAAAGAGCTGCATCATTTCGCGTCGGCCCACGGGGTCGACCCCGTTCAGGGGCTCGTCGAGCACCACGATGTCCGGGTCGTGCACCAGTACCTGCGCGAGCTTGATGCGCTGGCGCATTCCCTTGGAGTAGCCGCCCAGCCGGCGGTCGGCGCGGTCCGCCATGCCCACTTCCGCCAGCACCCGGTCGGTCCTCTCCCGTGCCGTGCGGGCGTCGAAGCCGTGCAGGCGCGCCATGGTTCGAACAAAGGCGCGCCCCGACATTTCCTCGTAGAACGCATCCACATCCGGGCAGTATCCGACGTGCGACTTGGCGCGCGCGGACCATGCGGGGAGCCCGCACACGCGCACCTCGCCCAGGCTCGGCCGCAGCTGGCCGGTCATGAGCTTGATGAGCGTCGTCTTGCCCGCACCGTTCGAGCCGAGCAGTCCGGTGATGCCCGTTTCGAGCCGGAAGCTGACCTCGTTCACGCCAATCACCGGCCCGTACCACTTCGAAACCGATCGGAACTCGACCAGCGGCACGCCTGGGGCCGCCGCCGGCGGAGCGGACCGCGACCATTCGCGTTCGAGCTTCGCTCCACGGGCTCTAACCTCAATCGGTGAGATCATGCTTGCACGTCGGGTCCAGGACGGAATGCATTCGGGCCGATGTCGGCACGACACAGCGGCACAGCCGACTTGGCTCGAATCGGAGCTTTTTGAACAGGCTGCTAACGCACCACCTCGACCGCCCGCACGCGCCGCGCCAGCGCGATCAGGCAGAGCACGCAGACCGCGGGCACGATGTACGCGGCCCAGTACGCCAGGTGCGACTCCTCCTCGACCGGCCGCAGCGAGTCGAAGCACCAGCGGCCGAGGATGCGCAAGTCGCGCCACAGGTTGATCAGCACCCAGCGCGGGTTGTCCGTGACGTATTGCAGGTTCTCGCTCAGCAGCGGGATGAGCACGAAGATGCAGGTCCAGGTCATGACCAGCGGGACCGTACGGGGCACCCAGGAGGCGATCGCGGCGACCAGCAGCGCCAAAACCAGCGCCATCAGGGAACCGTAGCCGAGGATGCCGAACAGGATCCGGTAGTTCTCGCGAAAGTAGCCGAGCGAGTCGGTGAGCAGGCCATACTCGGCGTACAGCACCAGCGCGGGGATCATGGTAATCATTGCCACGAGCGATGCGATGGCCAGCACCTTCCCGGCACAGTAGTGCCGCGGCGCGATCCGCTTCGAGAGGTAGAAGGTCAGCCCCCCCTGCCGGTAATCCGCGCCGACCAGCTGCGAACCGGCGAACGCCATGAGCAGCATGGTGACGGTCCCCTGGAAAAACATGAAGTCCAGGTAGGCGTCGCCGGAGCCCGTGACTCGCACGGCGTCGAAGAAGCGGCCCATCTCGCGATGCTGCACGACGAGCTGCGCCTTGATGTAGATGACGCTGAAGGTGAACAGGAAGCTCAGCAGCGCCAGGCCGAGCAGCAGCCAGAAGCTCTTGCGACGCAGCACCAGGACGATCCCAGTCCGGGCGATCGGCCAGCACGCGGTCCAGGCGGGCCGGCAGTTCCCCTGCCATGCGCGGTAACCGACGAGTTCGATGGCCATGGGGTTCACCGATTCCCGGCCATGGGGCCGCCGAGCAGCGCTGCGCCGACCGCGTCGGCGGGGCAGCGGCCTTCCGCCACGACGCGGTGGTACACGTCCTCGAGATCTTCTTCGTCCGGCTCGAGCGCCCGGATGACAAGCCGCCGGTTATCGGCGAGCGCGAAGAAGGTGCGGTTACTCCAGCCGGCGGGGACCGTGACGGAGGCCTCGTCCGTGCGGCCGTTGGTTTCGATCCGAGCCCCCTCGCTCCGCAGATCCTCAAGGAAATCCCGACCGTCGCCGTCCCAGCGCACGCGGTACCGGCCGCGGTGCGGGGCACGGAGCTCGGCCAGCCGGCCGACGCTCACGATGCGGCCGCGGTCGAGGATGATGACCGATTCACAGACGCGATCGATATCGCCCAGCAGGTGCGTGGAGAGCAGCAGCGACTTGCGGTGGTCCCGCGCGAGGTTGGCCAGCAACCGGAGCATGGCCTCGCGCCCGTCGGGATCGAGCCCGCTGGTCGGCTCGTCGAGCAGGAGCAGCTCGGGATCGTGCACCAGCGCCGCGGCCAGCTTGAGCCGTTGCTTCATGCCGACCGAGTACTCCTCGGCGGCGCGATACCGCGCCTCCTCGAGCCCCAGGTACGACAGCACCTCGTGGGCGCGCCGCAGCGCGTGCCGACGCGGCATGCCCGACAGCTCGCCGGCAAGCGCCACCAGGCCGACGCCCGGCATGCCCGGAACCGTCATGTCCGCCTCGGGCA
>JBGPMX010000664.1:0-3394 GCA_041487215.1 Planctomycetia bacterium
ACCGATTGCCGCATCTTCCCTGATCATCATCCCTACACGGCCGCCGACGCCGAGTCACTCGCGCGCTGGGTGCGCGATCTGCGGCCGTACCTGGTCGTGACGACCCAGAAGGACCTGGTGAAGCTGGCTCGCACGGAGCTCGGCAGCCGGCCGCTCTACGCGCTCGAGATCGAGCTGGCCATCACCGAATCGACCGACCGCCTGCAGCAAGCCCTCAACCGGCTGGTCGAAGGGACGCCGGGTCTGTCGCGCGCGGCGTGAGCGGTGCGGGGCCTGACCGGGCCGTCTTGCATGTTTCGTCGTTCAACTTTGACCGCCATGCCGAGCGTGCTACGGTGGCACGCCCTGAGGCTTTGCGAAGGGCGTGAGTGTAGCAGCGTTTCTCCGAAACGCTGAGCGGGTCTCGGAGAGACCCGCCTACACTTACTCCAGCGGCGTGCGCGCCAGACACGGACAGGCCATGCGTCACGTCAGGCGCCCACCCCGCTGGGCAGCCGCATGTTTCTATGCCGGGGCGGGAGCCAGGATGGCCAGGACCAGCAACCGCTCGGTGCCGGTGTTGCGGATCCCGTGCGGCACGCCTTGCGGCGCCACCAGCATGCCGCCCGCCTGCATGGGTAGCGCGCGGTCCTGAAGCAGGAACAGGCCGCGGCCGGCGAGCACATGATAGACCTTGTCCAGCCCGGCGTGCGCGTGCAGCTTGTGCTCCTGACCGGGCTCGAACGCGTTCAGACCGACCAGCACGTGGTCGGAGCGGAAGAGCGTAGTCTTGCCCATCTTTTGTGCGTCGTACACCGCGTGCTCTTCGGGGTGAATGAGCGTCGGATGGTCCATACGATTCATCCTTACCGTCAGTGTTTAACCGGAGCCCAGCGGGGCCCGCGCTGACCGGGATAGCCCCGCAGCGCGAACACCGCATCGAACCGGGATGGGAGAACAGTCTTGCGCCCTGCCCGCCCCCCCACCGGCCCCGATGGGGCTCGGGTTAAACTGAATCGCCCGCCGGCCCACTTGCTTATCCTTACGCTTTGAACCGCACGAGCCACATCCAGACCCCAGACCGGCACGGCCGCGCGCGCGCCGCGTCTTCCGCTCTCCGAGACTGCGGACTAAAATTCGCCATCATGCCGGATGCTATCCGCTGCGTGAACCTGGTCCAAGTCTATCCCGGCAAGCCCCCCGTGCAGGCGGTGAACGGGTTGGACCTCCGCGTGGGGGTGGGCGAGTGCTTCGGACTGCTCGGGCCCAACGGGGCGGGCAAGACGACCACCATCGAGATCCTCGAGGGGCTGCTCCCGCCCACGTCGGGCGAGGTCGAGGTGCTGGGCCTGCGCTGGGCGGAACATCCGGAGAGCATCCGGCAGAAGATCGGCATTTCGCTCCAGGAGACCAAGCTCTCCGAGAAGCTGTCGGTGCGTGAAACTCTCACGCTGTTCCGCAGTTTCTATGAGCGAGGGATCAGCCCCGACGAGGCGATCGCACGGGTGAAGCTCGAGGAGAAGGCGGGGGCGTGGGTCGGCAAGCTCTCGGGCGGACAGCGCCAGCGGCTGGCGGTCGCCTGCGCGCTGGTCGGCGACCCCGAGCTCCTGTTCCTGGACGAGCCCACCACGGGCCTGGACCCGCAGTCGCGCCGCCAGCTCTGGGACATCGTGCGCAAGTTGCGCGCCGAGCGCCGCACGGTGCTGCTCACCACGCATTACATGGACGAGGCGGAACGGCTCTGCGACCGGGTGGCCGTGATCGACCACGGGCGCGTGATCGCGCTGGGCTCGCCGCGCGAACTCATCGCCGGGCTGGCTGGCGACCACATCATCGAGTTCTCGCTCGCTGCGGTGAATGGCCGCGCGCCGATCGATGCGGCCGCCCTGTCCGACGTCTCGGCGGTGCGCTCGGTCCAGCTCGACGGCGACATCGTCCGGCTGACGGTGGCGGAGCCGCACGTGGCGATCCCCGCGCTGCTGGAACGGTTGGGCGCGCTCCGCCTCGAACTGGCCAGCCTCACCACGCGGCACGCGAGCCTCGAGGACGTCTTCATGATGCTGACCGGCAGGCACCTGCGCGAGGAACAAGCTCATTGACCAACCATCCCCTGTACCAGCTCGTGCTCGCCCGCACGCGTGAGTTCTACCGCGAGCCCGAGGCGGTGTTCTGGGTCTATGTCGTCCCTGTCCTGCTGGCCGTTGGGTTGGGCGTGGCGTTTCGCAACCGGCCGGTCGAACGGATCACGGCCGACGTGGCGCAGGGGCCGCACGCGGCCGACTGCGTGCGGGCGCTCGAGCGCGACCCGCGCTTCGTGGTCCAGGTGCAGGACGCCGACGAGGCGCGCGAGCGTCTTCGAACTGGCAAAACGTCCATCGTGATCGTGCCGTCCGAATGGGACGGAGCGCGCTATGAGTACCTCTTCGACCCTACCCGCTCCGAAAGCGTGCTCGCCCGCACGGCCGTGAATGACGCGCTCCAGCGCGCCAGCGGCCGCAGCGACCCCGTGCCCGTGAGCGACGTGGAGATCCAGGAGCCGGGCGCGCGCTACATCGATTTCCTCATCCCCGGCCTCCTGGGCATGAACCTGATGGGGGGCGGGTTGTGGGGCATTGGCTTCGTGATCGTGGACATGCGCATCCGCAAGCTGCTCAAGCGCCTGGTCGCCACGCCCATGCGCAAGACTCACTTCCTGCTGGCCGTGATGATCAGCCGGATGCTGTTCATGATCCCCGAGTTCATGCTGCTCTTGGGCGTGGCCCGCGTCGCGTTTGGCGTAGTGATCCGGGGCAGCGTGCTGGCGGTAATCGTCCTGATCGTACTCGGCGCGCTGACCTTCGCCGGCCTGGGCCTGCTGGTCGCGAGCCGCGCGCGCACGCTCGAAGCGGTCTCCGGGCTCATGAACCTGGTGATGCTGCCCATGTGGATCTTGAGCGGGATCTTCTTCTCATCCGAGCGCTTCCCGGCGGTCGCGCAGCCGTTCATCAAGGCCCTGCCCTTGACTGCGCTGATCGACGCCCTGCGCGCCGTCATGCTCGAGGGGGCCTCGCTCACCTCGCAGGGGCTCGAGATCGCCATCCTGCTCGGTTACGCGCTCGTCAGCTTCGTGCTGGCGCTATCATGGTTCCGTTGGCAGTGACCGGCTCGGTCGGTT
Organism: Planctomycetia bacterium; assembly: GCA_041487215.1. Classification (GTDB taxonomy): domain Bacteria; phylum Planctomycetota; class Planctomycetia; order JALXBF01; family JBGPMX01; genus JBGPMX01. The sequence continues at coordinate 3,134 of JBGPMX010000664.1, forward strand.
TGGCGAAGCCCCTCACCCCCAACCCCTCTCCCCACGCTCGCCCCTATGATCCATGAGAGGGGCTCCCGTGGGGCGAGGGGAGAGGGGTACGCGCGCTTAACACACGTCGGGTGGCTGGGGTCGAGCTGCAAGGGACGAGCAGCGAGCCCCCAGCACCCCAAGCGGGGTGTGGGAGAAGACTAACCGTGGGCCTCGCTACAGAAGGGACGAGCAGCGAGCCCCCAGCACCCCAAGCGGGGGGCTCGAAGACTCCGACCCCCG
>JBGPMX010000665.1:0-3393 GCA_041487215.1 Planctomycetia bacterium
ACGCTGGCCGACCGCCTCCGCAGCGCCGCCGCCTACCTGACACAGCTCGGCGCACGCCGCCCGTTCCGCCTGCCGCTCGACGGGCTCCAGGCGCGGCGGCAGCGCTGCGACGACTTGGCGGCTCGGCTCGACCGCGCCGCCGCGCACCGGCTGAACGACGGCCGCCATCGCGTGGCCCGGTTCGCCGCGGCGCTCTCCGGGCTGAGCCCCTTACGCGTACTGGCGCGGGGCTACAGCGTGACCACGCGGGCCGACGACGCAGCCATCGTGCGCGGACCGGCCGATGTGCGGATCGGCGACCGTATTACGACCCGGCTGGCCGCCGGCCGCCTCGTGAGCTGTGTCGAGCAGACTTCGGACCACGGGAGCGGCGCGGCAGGCAGCGACGACGCGGTGCCAACGGACCTGGAAGTGTAGTGGCCACGCGTCATTCGCCTCACCCCGGCAGTGCGGCGCGGTACGGGATCGCGGCCACGCGATGTGCCAGAATCACGCGATCCGAGTGGTGGCCAGTATCGCGCGGAGCGTGACGGCCAGTCCGGTCCCGCCCGAGCGCGGGCTCGTGCAACAAGGAGTGCATGCGGTGCCACAGCAGGAAAACACAGCGGCGCGCGAACCGGTCAGTTTCGAGCAGGCGATCGAGGAGCTCGAGGCGGTGGTGCGTGATCTCGAATCGAACTCCATCGGCCTGGATCAATCGCTCGCGCGCTACGAGCGGGGCGTGCAGTTGCTGCGGGACTGCCGCACGATCCTCGACGCGGCGGAGCGCAAGATCCGGCTGCTCACCGGCGTGGACGCCCAGGGCAACCCACTGCTCGACGACTTCGATGCCACGGCGACGGCGGAGCGGGCGCCCGGTTCCGGGTGCGAACCGAGCGTCGGCACGGCCCGTAACACCGTACGCGGCCCGCGCCGCGGGGCGGCCGACGGATCGGCCGCAGGAGAGTTGCTGTTCTGATGCCTTGCGCCGCCGCCTGGACCCAGTACTTCGAGGCCCGCCGCGCCGCCGCCGACGCGGCGCTGGAGCGCTGGCTGCCTCGGAAGGGCGACTGCCCCGCGCCGCTCGCAGCCGCCATGCGGTACGCGGTGTTCCCGGGCGGCAAGCGGCTGCGGCCGCTGCTGGCGCAGCTGGCCTGCGAGGCATGCGGCGGCAGCGCGGATGCGGCTTTGCCGGGTGCGTGTGCCGTCGAGCTGGTACACTGTTATTCGCTGGTGCACGACGACCTGCCCGCCATGGACGACGATGACCTGCGGCGCGGCCGGCCCACCTGCCACAAGGCGTTCGGTGAGGCGGTCGCGATCCTGGCGGGCGACGCCCTGCTGACGCTGGCGTTCGAGATCCTGGCGGCGCAGTGCGGCACGCCGGAGCTGGCCGCGCAGAGCTGCCGCGAGCTTGCGCTCGCCGCGGGCGCGCGCGGCATGGTGGGTGGGCAAGCCGATGACCTGGCCGGCGGCAGCGGCGTCGCCGGGGCGCACGGTCCGATCGAGCGACTCGAGTCGATCCACGGGCGCAAGACCGGGGCACTGCTCCACGCCAGCCTCCGGCTGGGCGCGGCCGCCGCAGCAGCCGCTGCTGCCGCACTCGAAGCGATCGACGCGTTCGGACAAAAGATCGGCCTGGCCTTCCAGATCGCCGACGACCTGCTCGACGTGCGCGGCAGCGAGTCCGAGACGGGCAAGCGGGTCGGCAAAGACCGCGGGCACGGCAAGCTCACTTACCCCGCGGTGCTCGGCGCCGACGCCAGCGCGCAGGCCGCACAGCAGCTCTGCCAGGACGCCTGCGCGGCGCTCGCGCCGCTCGGCACGCGCGGCGACGGACTCCGGGAACTCGCCCGGCTCATCGTAGAAAGGGATCGTTAATGGACGGCATCCTCTCACGGATTGAGACGCCCAGGGATCTGCGATCGCTCAGCGCCGCCGAGCTCGAGCGGCTGGCGGAGGAGATGCGCGACGAACTCTGCCGGGTGGTCAGCCTGCGCACCGCCCACTTCGCTTCGAACCTGGGCGTCGTCGAGCTCTCGATCGCGCTGCACCTGGTCTTCGACTTCTCGCACGACCGGCTCATCTGGGACACCGGCCATCAGATCTACCCGCACAAGCTGCTCACCGGCCGGCACGACCGCATCCACACCATCCGCACCAAGGGGGGCCTCATGGGCTACCCCAACCCTCAAGAGAGCCCCTACGACCTGTTCATGACCGGCCACGCCGGCTGCAGCGTATCCGGCGCGCTCGGGCTCAAAACGGGGGACGACTTGCGTGGCGAAAACCGCCACTCGGTCGCGGTAATCGGCGACGGGGCTCTGCCGAGTGGCATCGTGTTCGAGGCGCTGAACAATGCGGGCGGGCTGGGCAAGGACCTGCTGGTCATCCTGAACGACAACAAGATGTCCATTTGCCCGCGCGTGGGCGGCCTGGCCAAGTACCTGGACAGCGCCCGGATGACGCCGTTCTACTCGGGGCTGAAACGCGAGATTCACCGCGTGCTCAGTCACGTGCCGCTGGTCGGCGACCCGGTGGAACGGGCACTCATCCAGGCCAAGGAGGCTGTGAAAGCGTCGCTGCACGGCGGCATGTTGTTCGAGGAGCTGGGGTGGCGCTACATCGGACCGGTCGACGGGCACGACCTGCGCATGCTCACGCGCTACCTGGAAGAGCTCAAGAACGCGCGCGGCCCGATCCTGCTGCACGTCTTCACCGAGAAGGGCCACGGCTTCAAGCCGGCCTGCGAGGACCCCGTGAAGTTTCACACGCCGGCCCCGTTCGAGCGCCAGGGGGACGCCGTGATCCCGCTGGCCAAGTCCGGCTCCTGCCGCGCGTACACCGACGTGGCGAGCGAGGCGATTTTCGACGAGCTGGGGCGAGACGGCCGCGCGGTCGTCATCACCGCGGCCATGTGCGAGGGGAACAAGCTGCAAAAGATCCGCGCCCAGCTGCCGCGGCAGTTCTTCGACGTCGGCATCTGCGAGTCGCATGCGGTCGCGTTCGCTGCCGGCCTGGCCAAGAGCGGTGTGCGACCCATCGTGGACATCTACTCGACGTTCCTGCAGCGCGCGTACGACCAGTTGTTCCAGGAGGTCGCCCTGCAGAACCTGCCCGTCACGTTCTGCCTGGACCGGGCCGGCCTGGCCGGCGCCGATGGGCCGACCCACCACGGCGTCTTCGACACCGTGTACACCCGGGCGCTGCCGAACATTGTGGTCATGGCGCCGGGCGACGAGCTGGACCTGCCGCTCATGCTCGGCTTCGCGCTCGAACACGACGGGCCGGTTTCGCTGCGCTATCCCAAGGCGCGCGCCGAGCGGGTAGAACGCGCGCCGGCCCCCGTCGAGCTCGGGCAGGCGGAGGTCATCGACTGGGGGCACGATGGCATGATCATCGCCTACGGCAGCG
>JBGPMX010000666.1:0-3389 GCA_041487215.1 Planctomycetia bacterium
ATCCGCGTCGAGCCGCTGGCCAACTTCCCGATCGAGCGCGACCTGGTCATCGTGATGGATGACTTCATGGCCAAGCTCCAGCGCGTCCAGCCGTGGCTCATCCGCCACGAGGAGAAGCCGATCTCCGAGGGGGAGTACCGCCAGACCCCGGCCGAGCTGGCAAAGTACAAGCAGTTCTCGATGTGCATCAACTGCATGCTCTGCTACGCCGCCTGCCCGGTGTACGGGCTTGAGCCCGACTTCATCGGACCCGCCGCCCTGGCGCTCGGCATGCGGTACAACCTGGACTCGCGCGACCAGGGACGCGCCGAGCGGCAGGAGGTCATCGCCAGCCATGAGGGGATCTGGGAGTGCACGTTCGTCGGCGAGTGCAGCGTGGTCTGCCCGAAGAACGTGGACCCCGCCGGCGCCATCCAGCAGGCCAAAGCGTCCAGCACGATCGATTGGTACAAGGAGCTGCTCATGCCCTGGGGGGGCAAGAGCTAGCCGCCGAGTCCGGGAGTACCCGCTATGCGAAAACCGTTCGTGCGCGAGATGCCCGCCACGTGGTGGCTCACCCGCCGCGCGTACTTCTACTTCATGCTCCGCGAGCTCACCTCGGTGTTTATCGCGGCGTACTGCGTGGTGCTGCTCGTGTTCCTTTGGAAGGTCCGGCACCACGGCCAGGAGGGGGTGAGCGATTTCATCGATACCCTCACCTCGCCCGGCTGGTTCGCGTTCCACTTCCTCGCCCTCGTCGCCGCCATGTACCACGCCGTCACCTGGTTCAACCTGACGCCCAAAGTGCTCGTGCTCCGCATCGGCGAGGAGCGGGTGCCGGGCTGGCTGATCGCCGGCGCAAATTATGTGCTCTGGATCATCGTCTCGCTGCTGATGATCTGGCTCGTGCTCGGGTAATGCACCGATGGCAAAATCGAACGAACCGATCTGGTGGTCCCTGTTCGCGGCCGGCGGCGTAGTGGCCGCGCTTTTCACCCCCGCGCTCATCCTGATCACCGGCCTGCTCCTGCCCTTTCTCGATCAGGGCTACACGATCCCCGGGCTCGACGGCGTGAAGCACGGCAGGATCCACGCGATCGTCGGCAGCGCCTGGGGGCGCACCTTCCTCTTCGTGGTGATCGCGCTATCGCTCTTCCACTGGGCGCACCGTTTTCGCTACACACTCGTCGACCTCGGCCTCAAGGGGGCGTCCCGCCTGCTCGCCGTTCTTTGCTACGGCAGCGCCATCGTCGGCACGGTCGTTGCCGCTTGGGTCCTCTGGTTCTGAGCGGGACCGACCGCCATGGCTGAGCTGCTGCTCCGCACACCGCTCTGCGACTGGCACGCCGCGCACGGTGGCCGCATGGTCCCGTTCGGCGGCTGGACCATGCCCGTCCAGTACAGCTCGGTGGTGGATGAGCACACGGCGACGCGGAGTGCGGCCGGGCTCTTCGATATCTCGCACATGGGGCGCATCTTTTTTCGGGGCCCGCACGCCGGCCGCTTCCTGGACGAGCTGGTCACGGCCGAGGTGGCCACACTCGAGACCGGACGGGTGCGCTACGCGCTTGTGACCAATGAATCCGGCGGCGTCCTGGACGACGTCCTGGTGTACCGCCTCTCTCCCGAAGATGAAGCCGAGTACCTGGTGGTGGTCAACGCCGCGAACCGCACGAAAATCCTCAACTGGGTGGCCGCGCGGCTGGCCGGGTCGGACGCGGTGGCGTTCGAGGACCGCACCGAGGCACTCGGCATGATCGCACTCCAGGGACCGCGCAGCCTCGCCCTGCTCCAGCCGCTCGCCGCTATCGCGCTGGACACCATCCCCTATTACCACGCCGCTCGGGCCACGCTCGCCGGCACCCGCGCACTCGTGAGCCGCACCGGCTATACCGGCGAGGACGGGGTGGAGCTCATCGTGCCGACCGGCGAGACGCGGCGGGTCTGGGAAGCGGTCGTGGCTGCCGGGCAGTCCGCCGGCCTGAAACCGTGCGGCCTCGGCGCCCGCGACACGCTCCGGCTCGAGGCCGGCATGCCGCTCTACGGCCACGAGCTCGACGAGCAGACGAATCCGCTCGAGGCTGGGCTGGGTTTTGCCGTCGAGCTCGGCAAGCCGATCTTCGTGGGCCAACCCGCGATCGCCCGCGCCAAACAGGAAGGGCTGCGGAAGCGCCGCGTCGGACTCGAGCTCGAGGGCAAGCGGATCGCACGCGAGGGGTACGCGGTGCTCCACGGAGGCAGGAACGTGGGGCGAGTGACGAGCGGCACGTTCGGGCCCACCGTGGGCAAGTGCATCGCCATGGCCTATGTGCCCCCCGAGCTGGCCCGGCTCGACACGCGGCTGGCCGTGGACATCCGCGGCCAGGCGGCGGCCGCCCGTGTCGTGCGGCTGCCGTTTTACAAGCGACCGCGCTAGCGCTGGGAAGCGGCCGAGCGCCGTGCGATACTGAACGGAAACCGAATCGGGAGAAGTCATGGGGCCCGCATCGCTGCGTTACACCGAGAGCCACGAGTGGGTGGCCATGGACGCGGACACCGCCACGGTCGGCATCACGCAGTTCGCGGTCGACCAGCTGCGCGACCTGGTCCACCTCGAACTGCCGCCTCTGGGTCGCCGCGTCCAGGCCGGCGAGCCGTTCGGCGAGGTCGAGTCCGTGAAATCAGTCAGCGACCTGTACGCCCCCGTCTCGGGCGAAATTATTGCGGTTAACGACGCGGTGCGTGACGACGCCATGAAGGTCGCCGAAGACCCGTACGGTGCCGGCTGGATGATCAAGCTCCGCGTCGCCCCGGGCACCAATCTCGACCAGCTCCTCACCCTGGAACAGTACCAGAAGCAGATCGGGGAACAGCCGGACTGAGCAGAGGGACGAGGGGACGAGGCGAGTCGCATGGCCTCTCACGCACCGTCGTTGTCGGGGCGGGAGGTCCGTGCGGAATCGCCGGGGTGGCCACGCCCAGAGCCCGGTCATCCAAGCGATGGGCGTGTCCATGGCGCCGGTGCTCGACGTGGCCCGGTTGTCATCCTGAGCACAGCGAGGAACGAGCGGGGGAAGGATCTCGGTTGCCGCGCCGGGGTCCCCGTCATCCGAAGAGGGACGACGGACAGTTTTGTCCGTCCTGCGGAATCAAGCTTCGTGGGCCTGCGACGCGCCACCCGAAGAGGGACGGGCCGCCCACGCCGCGACCGCTTTAGCGACTCCACCATGCCGTACATCGCGAACACACCGGCCGACCAGAAGGACATGCTCGCGGCGATCGGGCTCGAGCGTCTCGACCAGCTCTTCGACCAGGTCCCGGAACGGGTCCGCCTGCGGCGTCCGCTCAACGTGCTGCCGGCCATGACCGAGCTGGAGCTGGCGCGGCACCTGACGGAACTCGCTGCGCGGAACAGCTCGAGCGACGCATCG
>JBGPMX010000667.1:0-3385 GCA_041487215.1 Planctomycetia bacterium
AGGCTGGCCTCGCTGCGGAAGTTCTCGAGACTCGCCAGCCGCGTCATCGCCATGCTGATTCCGCTCGAGCTCTTGGTGAGAATCGCCGGGTTCTCCTCGCGGAACTCGAGGTACTCCCGGTCTTTCTGGCGGATCTGCTCGTCGAGCTCGTCCTTCGCCTCCCGGAGCAGCTTGGCGATCTCCTGGTTGCTGTCCTTGTGCGTCTCCTGGATAAACGACTGGTAGCTGTCCACGATCGCTCGGATGACCTGGAAGCAGTCGTCGGGGCGGGTGCCGTCGTAGGTCAGCTTCAGGATGCGCGCGCCTTTGACGTCCCGGATCACTACCAGTTCCTTGAGGATCGCCTCGGTGAGATCGATGCCCGGGGAGCGCTCGGCGAGTGCGCGGAGCGAGGGGAGGCGGTCGAGATGCGCCGTGTCGATCGCGTGCGACACGATGCGCGGCGTGCGGATCAGGCTCGCATGCGTCGTCAGATAGTCGTCAGCGGGCAGGACCCGCTCGCTCGCCATCCGCCCGTCGAAGGGGAGCGGCGCCGGCGTCTTCTCGAGTACGAGCACCTTCGTGGTGACGCGGTAGATACGCGTTGCCTGCGCCAGGTACACCGCGCCGAGAAAGAGTCCCAGCACCACCGAGCCGATCACGTGCCACCGCCGCCGCCGCACGAGCGACCAGAGATCGAAGACGATCTGGCTGGTTTCCGCTTCGGCTGGGACGCGCGAAGCGGAGGGCGAGGCATCGACCATGGTGTTCCTTCCCCGAGTTCCGGGCGCATCGAGCGCAAGCAGTGAACAAATCTTATACCGCGCCGGCGAGCGATCGCGAAAGAGAATCTGGGACAACGGGGAAGACTGACAGGGACGTGTCGATGGGTGTTGCGGCCTGCTCGTTCTAAGCCCTTTGGGGTCCGAGCGGGAACGATGGCCGAGCGCCGCGGCAACGGGGCCGCGGCCCCACGTGGCGCGTGACGGACGGACCCCCGGGGGGCTCGCCATTATCCAGGCTGGATAAACCGCGTCCGCGCGCGAGGCTGCGCGGCTTTTTCTGTTGACTCGGTTTTTAACGGTCGATACAAGGGAACTCCCGGGAATTCTCGGGCCGCGGCCGCGTTAAGAGGCCGCGGTACCGCAGCAGCGGCTGCATCATGATCGCGCACCAGGTTTCAGGGAAGACGGAATCCACACGGCTCGCGCGGCCGATCTCTTATCCTTTCCGTTCGATCCCGCGAATCTCCCGGGGCGCGGTCCATCTTGCGGTCCATCTTGTTGATCAGGTTACGCTTGGCGGCCTCCGGTTCGCCGCGCCGATCCGCTGCTGGGCGCTCCGACAGGCTCCGGCACGTGACGACGACACCGAAACAACCGGGCCATGCCGGTGCCGCCTGACGAGCCTACGGTGTTCCCACAGCCGTTTTGCCTGCGGGGCTCGTGCGTACGACGGGCGAGGCCCGCGCGTCATGCGCCTGCCGCTGGGGCAGGGGGCAGGCTTGGCTCGCCATTTGCACTCCGCCAGTACACAGTTCGCTGTGCCGCTTGTGCCACCTAGCTGGCATTCGCGTGAGCGACTGCTGCTGTCATCCCCGCTACTGTCTAGCAGTTAGATTCTCGTTTCCCGAGCCGTGCGGCACCCGTCGCGGCTCAGGGGAATGGCTGGGTGATTTCGCTTTGCAAAATGCAACGAATGACGAGCGACCAGGCGAGCCGATTTCGGTGGCCTGGCCGCACGACGACGATCTGTCACGGCCGGCGTTGCCCGCCCGCGGTTTCAGATCCGAGGCCTGAAACCGGGATGGTTTGAACGGTGCCTCGCTGGGGTCAGGGAGGACCGGGGCGTTGGTCAAGATAGCACGAGATTCGATTGCGACCGGACCGCGCGCAACCGACGGGGACGGAGTGCGCGCCGCGCCGCTGCCCCGCGCAGCGTTTCCGCACACCGCGCCGTACCGGTGGTGCGTGCGGGTTCGGCGCAACGGCCCGGCGGCATGGGCACGCCGTGACAACTTCCTGACACACCGAGCGTCGCGTGAGCCTCAAGTCGATCCTAACCCGCCCGCTGCTGTCACGCCACCGCGTGTATCTTTTGGTGGTCGTGCACCTCTTGGTCTTCACGTTCAGCTACCGGGTAGCGTATGCGCTGCGGTTTGACTTCACGATTCCGCCGGACGAGTTCCAGCTCTTCTGGCGCTCGCTCGCGTGGGTGCTGGCCGTCAAGCTGGGCATCTACTATGTCTCGGGCAACTTCCACGGCTGGCTGCGCTACGTGGTCTTCTCGGACCTGGTGGGGCTGCTCTGGGCGGCGACGCTGTCGGTGCTGAGCATCGCGGCCATCGACCACTTCCTGATCTGGTCCTACCAGATCCCCCGCGCGATCCTGGTGCTGGACTGGGGCATGAGCGTGCTGCTCACAGGGGGGATGCGTTCCGCGTGGCGGTTCTCGCGCGAGCAGTTCTGGCCGATGCTGCGGCGCAGCGACCTGCGCCGCGCGATCATCATCGGCGCCGGTCCGTCGGGCGTCGGTCTGGTGAGCCAGATCCAGGCGTCGCCGAAGCTGGGTTACCGCATCGTGGCGTTCCTCGACCCGGACTCGTCGAAGATCGGGTCGCGGCTGGCCGGCATTCCGGTGCTCGGGGTGCCCGATGACGCCATCGCGGTGGCGGCGGCCCAGGGGGCGGACGAGATCCTGGTGATTGCCGGCAAGCTGCCCGGCAAGCGGCTGCGCGTGCTGGTGGAGCAGTGCCGCGCCGCCGGCCTCCAGCTCAAGGTGGTCCCCGCCGTGGGAGATTTACTCGACGGCAGTCACAGCCTGCACGTGCGGGACGTGGACATCAATGACCTGCTGCGGCGTGACCCGGTCCAGCTGGACTGCGGGGCCGTGGAATCGCTGGTGCGCGGCCGCACCGTGCTGGTGACTGGGGCGGGGGGCAGCATCGGCGCGGAGATCTGCCGGCAGGTGCTGCGGTTCGCGCCGCGAGAACTGGTGCTGGTGGAGCGGGGCGAGAACAACCTGTTCACGATCGACCGCGCGCTGCGGGCGCTGGGAACGGCGACGCTGCTGCGCCCGTGCATCGCGGACATCCTGGACCGCCGCCGGCTCGAGCAAGTGTTCCGCGCCTACCAGCCGGAGGTGGTGTTCCACGCGGCCGCGCACAAGCACGTGCCCATGATGGAGGAGAACCCCGGCGAGGCGATCAAGAACAACGTCTTTGGTACCAAGCGGGTTGCCGACCTGGCCGACCGCTACGGCGCCGGCAGCTTCGTGCTCATCTCGACCGACAAGGCGGTGAACCCGTCCAGCGTCATGGGGGCCACCAAGCGGATCGCCGAGCTGATCCTGTGGCACCAGGCGAAGCGGTGGCCGGGAACGACCTTCACTGCGGTCCGCTTCGGTA
>JBGPMX010000668.1:0-3385 GCA_041487215.1 Planctomycetia bacterium
CCATGTCGGCGACCGCGCGCGATGTGCAGATCAGTGTGTCGTACCGCTCGTACGGCGCCGTCACCAGGCCGCAGAGTTGCGCGATCGCCTCCGTCGAGCAGAGCGTGTGCGTCACGCCGGACAGTGCGAACGAGCCCGGTCCGCCGTGCTGGCGTGCCCAGGCGTACCGGGTGTCGGGCGGGCACGGCGAATAGACGAGCGTGGCCGGCGGAGCGGGGAAGAAGCTGTCATGGAACCGCGCTTCCTCGACGACCCGCAGCGCGCGCACGCGCGAGCGGCTCGACGGGTGCACCTCGCAAAACCGCACCAGCGATTCGCGGCTCGCCCGGTTGCGCACCAGCGCCACCAGCTCGCTCCAGGTGCCGTGATGCAGGTACGCGTCGAGGAACTCCTTGCCCGCGACCTGCCGGCCCATGAGCCCGAGCGGGCTGCCGGGCGGGCCGCGGCGTGAGCGCTCGATCGTCTCGACGTAAGCGTCGTCGTCATAAACGAGCGCGACCGTCGGGGGTCCTTGTCCCATGATCCGCCTCATCCACCAGGCCAGCGCTTCGTGTGGCGCACGGAATGCGTCGGCCTTCGCTGAAAGCGAGCGGCGGGGTTCATCCCCGCCATTCCCGCCTCCGGATTACCCCGCTCTGCCTCCGCCGGCATCAAGCCAGCGGCTCGCCAGGCTAGCCCGCGCCGCGGCGGTATTGCTGCAGTTCCGCGCGAAGCGCCTCCTGAACCGAGCCCGGTGCCAGCGCCAGCGCCTGCTGGCCGAAATCGATTGCCTGATCGAACCGGCCGAGCGCGGCGCAGGCGGCGGCCAGCTGGCCGAGCGGCTCCCAATGCTGCCACCCGGAGAGCTCGCACGCGCGGCGCGCCAGCTCGACGGCCACTTCGGCGCTCCCCGCGCCTGCCGGCGCCGCCGCCGCCCACAGGCCGGCGAAGCTCTCGAACGCGGCCGCGACCTTGGGATCGAGCCGCAGCGCCTCGAGGTGATCCACCAGAGCACGCTCGGTATCCCCGTTCGCCGCGTACGCGAGCGCGCGCGCGTGGTACGCCGCGGCAAAGCTGGGATCGGTCCGGAGCGCCGCCGTGAAATCGGCGATCGCTCGATCCGTGTCTCCCCGCGCCGCGTGCGACCGGCCTCGCGCGTTGTACGCGGCCGCGAGCTTCGGATCGAGCTCGACCAGACGATCCAGGTCGGTGATCGCGCGCGTGTGCTCCCCCCGCTCCTGGAGCACCAGGGCCCGGCTATACCAGGCCAGGGTTAGCTGCGGGTTGTGATCGATGGCTAACGTGAAATCGCCCAGCGCGCCATCCCGGTCGCCACGAGCCCGCTCTACATCGCCGCGGTTGAAGTACGCGTCGGCGAAGTCGGGCTTGAGTCGGATCGCCTCCGAAAAGTCCTCGACCGCCTGCTCGAATTCGCCGCGCGCCGCCCGCACAAACCCGCGGTTATAGTAGGCGACCGCGCGGCCCGGCCGGACTCGGATCTCCTGGTCATAATCGCTGAGCGCGGCGTCGAAGTCACCCAGCGCGGTCCGCGCGAAGCCACGGTTGTGCAGCGCGTTGGCCATGGCCGGGTCGAGCGCCAGAGCCCGGCCGAAGTCCTCGATGGCGCGGTCGTAGTCGCCCAGCGCCGCATACGCTAGCCCGCGGTTTTGAAAGGCGAGCGCCATGCTCGAGTCGAGCGCGATGGCCCGCGAGGCGTCGGCCACGGCCCGCTCGTAGTCGTGAAGCGCGATCGCCACCAGCGCGCGGTTGTTGTGAGCGGCCGCAAAGTTGGGTTCCAGGACCAGGGCGGTGTCGAGATCGGCCAGTGCCCGCGCGTAATGCCGCTTCGCGGCCCAGCTATACCCGCGGTTGTTGTAAGACGGTGCGTGCCGGGGATCGCAGCGGATCGCCTGATCCAAGAGCGCGATCGCCTGCTCGTAATGGCCCCGCGCCGCCGCCGCGACCGCCTGGCGGTTGTAGGCCACGGCGTAGCCGGGCCCCCACCGGACCTCGGGCGCGAGAAGCTCGGCCTCTGCCTCGGCACCGGGGGCGCCGGCGTCGGCTGCCGTACCGGCCGGCGCCGCGGCGAGTGCCAGGTCAATCAGAGCTGTCTCCGAGAGGACCTTGCGGCGGGCGACACCGCCGCAAGACGGACAGGCAGCGGCCCCGAGCGGGTGGTCCGCGGCCTCAAATTCCTTACCGCATCGCGGGCAGGCCAGGTACATAGGAGAGACGCTCGACCGTGACCGCGCAGCGTCACGTACCATTGATGAAATCGATATCGCTGGCAAATTCTTGGGCGTGGAGGTCGGTCGCCTTATCCTTCGCCCCACCGTCGCCGTCGGCGTTGAAGATGAACCAGTCCTGCCCTTCACATCCGGTCAGGATATCCACCGCCCGGTCGTCATGCACGCTGCCGATCGTGCGGTTCCCCGCCGCGTCGATGGTATCCACGGTGAGTCGGGCAAAGGCGTTCAGCCCACCGCCGTTCTGAAGATGTTGCACGCGATCCGAATAGCTCGAACCGCTCGTCCACTCTTTCATGATGTCGCGCAGCGCCTGATCGTTCGAGTCATAATCCGTGAAGCCCGCAATCAGGATGTCATCGTCGCCATTGCCCACCAGCCGGTCGCTGCCCATGCCGCCAATCAGCAGGTCTCGCCCTGAGCCTCCCACGAGCAGATCGTCGCCATCGCCGCCGATAAGGATATCGTCGCCGCCGCCGCCCTTGATAAGATCATCGCCGCTGTCCCCGTGCAGTTCGGCAGAAAGCGTGATGCTGCCCGCGACCACGATGGTATCGTCGCCGGCCTGCCCGTATACAATGATGCGTCCGGTCGGCCGGAAGAGCCCGGCATCCAAGCCTGACATCGACACGCTCAGGAAGCCAACCGTTCCGGCCGGTCCGGGCGCAACGCTGATCAGGTCCGCCTTGGTCGTCCCACCGATAACCAAGGCGGTCTTGGTTGGATCGACCGGATCCGTCTGGATAGCGGCGTTCTGAACCGTGATGGCATGTGTCAAATCGGTCTGCCCGCCGTCCTTATCCTGGCTCGTCACGTGGATGCTGTACGCGGCACTCGATGTGTAAACGTGCCGGATCGAAATCGTTTCGCCGTGCAGCACGTACGTCTCTACGGGCGTGCCATCGCCCCAATCCACCGCGGTCGTCAGACCGCTCGCCCGGTCGGCGGGCGCGATATCCGTGGCGCTCAGAGAAAACGTCTGGAGCTGCCCGCGCACCGCGTTCGTGTCACGCTCCGGGTTGCCGGCTAGCACGAGCGACGGCGCGACGTTGTTGACCACCAGCGTGGTGGTGATGCCGCCGGCGTAGGCGTACTCGTTCACGCGGTTCGGCACGTCGGTGGAGGCCACCAGAAAATTGATCGGATGATGGCCGAAGGAG
>JBGPMX010000669.1:0-3380 GCA_041487215.1 Planctomycetia bacterium
TCATCACCTCATCGGAGGGCCTTTGTGTGCGCGCTTGCTCCCCTCTCCCCGCTTGCGGGGAGAGGGGTCGGGGGTGAGGGGCGCTGAAGCGCCCAGGCGTAACGGGTAGGCCTGGTCGAGCGAAGTGCTGAGGTAGGAACACGGCACGTCCAAAAAGAACCGGCCCGTCTCGGCAGGCTTACCGAGACGGGCCGTTGGGATGGCGGCGATCGGGCGGCGGAAGCGAGCGGCACGAGGCCGTCTTGCACCGGAGTCCCGTGCGTTTAATACTCGCGGTCCTTGGTGATGCCCGGCTGCGGGATCGGGTACTTGCCGTCGGAGCCGGCCTGCAACGGCGCCGGGCCGTCCAGCGTCAGCTTATCCACGTCCGGCGCGAACTCGTGCTCGTGATGCAGCGCCTGCTCGTAGGTGACCACCTGCCCCGTGTGTGCCGACATGCGCCCCATCGCCGTAACCAGGCTCGCCTGCGCCCCGCGCCAGACCTCGTTGTACGGCTTGTCGTGGCGGATGGCGTCGATCAGGTCCACCCATTCGACCCGGTACGGGTTCGGCTCCTTCTCGCCGTACTTCCACGTGACCTCGTCGTCGCTGAACTTCTGCCCCTTGAAGGTCCGGCACCGCGCCGGGGTGTGGGATGACATGGAGATGATCGCGGAGCCCTTGCTGCCGTGGGCGTAGCTGGCGAACTGGTCGTGGCAGCCAGGGACGCAGCGGCCCTCCAGGAACAGCTTGGACCCGTCCGCGAAGGTGTACTCGGTCGAGTAGCTGTCAAAGTTCTGGTCGATGTAGTCGCCGCGGTAATGCCGGCCGCCCGACGATTGGGCCTCGACCGGCCACGCGTCCTTCATCCAGCAGCATTCGTCGATGTTGTGGATGTAGAAATCGCTGAAGGCGCCGCCGCTGGCCCAGAGGAACGAGTGGAACCGCTGAATCTGATAGAGCAGCTCGGTGATGCCGTCGGGCTTCGGCAAGGAAAACGCCGACGCGGTCGGCCCGGCCATGCGGTACGCCCGCATCATGACGATGTCGCCGATCTGTCCGCCGCGGATGCGATCGTACAACTCGCGGCGCGCCGAGCAGTGCCGGCACATGAGCCCGACGCCGACCTTCATGTTGCGCTGCGCGGATTCCCTGCCCAGATCCAGCATCCGCCGCGTGCTGGCCCCGTCCACGGAGATCGGTTTCTCCATGAAGACGTTGAGCCCCTTCTGGATAGCGTACGTGAAGTGGACCCAGCGGAACGCCGGGGGCGTGGCCAGGATTACCACATCACTCGGTTTCAGGCAGTCCATCGCGTGCTTGTAGGCATCGAAGCCGATGAACTTGCGGTCATCCGGCACATCCATGCTCGCTTCGAAATCCTCCTTGAGGTGATCGTAGCTCGAGCTCAGCCGGTTCGGGAAAACGTCTGCCATGGCGACGAGCTTCACGGGGCCCTGCTCGGCGGGAACCGACAGGGCGTCGCCGGCGGCACCGCTGCCGCGCCCGCCGCAGCCGACCAGGGCGATCTGGATCGTGTTGTTCTCCGCGGCGTGCACGTTGGGAATGGCGACGCCGGCCAGTGCCGTGGCGGCCGCGATGCGGCCGGAGGTCTTGAGAACGTCGCGACGCGTCAGGTTGCTACCGGTGCTGTTGCTCACGGGATCCTCCGATTCGAGGGGTTTCACGCGCTGCCGCACCAACACTTGCCGCGGGGATACCGGCGTGCGAGGACGACTATGGGGCTGGAAACACGCGGTGCCGTCAACAAAACGAAACGGGCCCAGCCACGGGGAGCCGGTTGGCCGGACCGTTTTGCCAGGCGCCCCTTAATTATCGCGTCTTCCCCCGGTGTTTTGCAACTACCAGCCTCAAGGGACGTGCCCACACGAGTGCAGGCGCGCGCGCCCGGCCCAGCGGATACCCCCCCTTCCCCCCCTTGCGAAGGGGGGGACAAGGGGGGGTATCAGCGTCACAAAACAATGAGGACAAAAAATTGTACGCATCTTTTCATCAGCTCAGGGCAGCCGTCTCCGAGGCCCGCGTTCAGCATTTCGGAGAAACCGCTGCTACACTCGCACTCCCCCGCTTGCTCCCGCCCCATGGCCGCGTTAGCCTGGCCCGCATGAAAACCACCACCATGCACTGGCTTCGTTCCATCGTCGTCACCGGCTGCGGGCTTGTCGCTCTGTGGAGCGCCGGGATGCTCGCCGGCGAGCCGGCGGAACGCCCGAAAGCAATCATCGACGGAACCGGGCCAGGTTGGAAAGCCTTGGGCGAGATGGATTTTGTCAACGTCAACTGCGATCCCGACACCTGGACCTGGAAGGATGGCGGCGTGCACTGCACCGGCACCCCGACGGGGGTCACGCGGTCGAACGAGCCGTACACCAACTTTGAGCTGGTCGCGGAGTGGCGGCACCTGCGTTCCGCGGGGAACTCCGGCATCTTCGTGTGGGCCACCGACGATTCGATCCGGAAACTCGAGCGCAACAAGTTGCCTCAGGGGGTCGAAGTGCAGGTGCTCGACCACGGCTATGCCGAGCAGTACGAGAAGCGGACGGGCAAGAAAGCCGACTGGTTCACGACCCACGGGGACGTCTTCCCGACCGGCAACACCAAGTTGACGCCGTTTCCCCCCGTGTCTCCCGACGGCAGGCGCAGCTTTCCCTCGAAGCACCTCAGCAAGGGAGTGAACGAGTGGAATCACTACTACGTGCGCGCGATCAACGGCGAGCTGCGTCTCTGGGTGAACGGCGCGGAGGTCTCCGGGGGCACCGGCATCGAGCCGCACTCGGGTTACCTGTGCCTCGAGTCCGAGGGATCGCCCATCGATTTCAGGGAGCTCCGCATCCGCGTCTTGCCCTGAGCCGACGGGACACCGCAAAACGTGCCTCAGGTCCAGCGCGTGGTGATCTTCTTGGACTGGGTCCAGAAGGCGATCGATGTCTTGCCGGTGATATCGCCCACGCCAAAGCGTGAATCGTTCCAGCCGCCGAATCCGAACGGCGTACGCGGGACGGGGACTCCCACGTTCACCCCGATCATTCCTGCCCCAGCCTTACGCGCGAAACGGTGCGCCAGCTCGGCGTCCCGTGTGTAGATCGCCGCGGCGTTGCCGAACGGGGAATTGTTCTCAATCTGGAGCGCGGCGTCGATATCCGGCACGCGGACAATGGCCAGGACCGGACCGAACACCTCCTCGCGCGCGATGCGCATGCCAGGGTGGACATGGTCCAGGATCGTGGGGCCGACGTACGAGCCGCGCTCGTGGCCGGGCACGACGGCTCGGCGCCCGTCGACCAGCACCCGCGCGCCTTCCTCTTCGGCCTGGGTAATGTGCCGCTCGATGCGCTCTTTCGCCTCGGTGGAAATGACCGCGCCCATGTTCTGCCCCGGCA
>JBGPMX010000670.1:0-3372 GCA_041487215.1 Planctomycetia bacterium
CCGGTCATCTCAAGCTGCGCCACCTGCACCGGGTGCTGCCGGCCTGCCTGACGCGCGTGGCGGAGCCGCTGGCGCGGGTGCCGGGGCTGCGTAGCGGTCTCTTCAACCATCAGGGCGTCCTGCTGCGCAAGCCGGACGCGTCTTGCAAAACCGATCGGCCGGGAGCAACGAGGCAGTGCGGCGACCCGTCTTCCTGCTGACCGAGCAGATGAATCTGCCGCACGGCACCGAGACGCTGACGGCGCTGGCCGTGGCCGGGCTGGTGCGGCGCGGCCATCCGGTCTGCCTGTTCACGAGCCAGTTCGCCCCGCGTCGCAGCGCATGGAGCGAGTTCCTGGCGGCGCACGGCGTCCGTGTGGTGCACCCCGGCTTCTGGTTCCTGACACGGCATCACCTGCCGCATCGCGTGTGTGCGCGGCGGCTTCGGCGCCTGGCCCGGCGGGTGCGTCCCGCGCTAGTGTTTGCGCTCGACAACGCCCAGCTTTGCTGCGAGGCGCTTCGGATCTGGGAGGCGGGAGACACTCCGCTGGTGGCGCACGATCCGAGCGAGGCGTCGCCGGCCTGTCCGCATTACGAACGCCTCTGGTTTCGCGTCTGCCCGCGCGTCGCCGGCCTGAGCGTTCACGGCGAACGCCAGGCGCAGAGTGCCCGAGCGTACTACCGGATCGACCGACCGATACGCGCTGTCTGGCCTGCATGTTTCTCGCCGGAGGGCGACGTGCCCCCGCCGCGTGCCGGGGAAATACTGCGGTTCGGCCTGTTTGGCAGGCAGGTGGCGCTCAAGGGGGCCGTCTTCGCCGTCGCCGCGCTGCACCGCACCCTGCGCGCCGGGGCGCGTGCCGAGCTTCATCTCTTCGGCGACGGACCGCAGGCGCCGGTCGTCAGAGAACTGGTGAGCAGCCTGGGTGTCGAGCAGCACGTCTACTTTCGCGGCGCGTACCGCCCCGCGGACCTCGATCGTCTTGTCGCCGAGATGGACGTGGGCTTGATGCCTTCCATCTATGAGGGCTTCGGGCTGGTAATGCTCGAGCTCATGGCCCGCAAGCGGCCCGTCATCGCGAGCGATGTCGGGAGTGCTCGCGAGGTCCTCGGGCAACTTGGCGGCGGCAGGGTCGTCGAGCGGGCCGACACAACGAGCCTGAGCGATGCGATGCTGCATTACTGCCGCGAGCCGCAAGCCGTGGTCCGGGACGGCCGCCGAGCGCACGAAGTCTGGCGCGAGAACTTCACGCCCGATCACATGATGGATCGCTGCGTGCGGTTCTGGTCGTCGCTCGGCATCGAGCTCGATGGCTGAAGAGGATTTCTTGGTGCGCGTCACGTTTCTCACTCCCCGGCTGGCGCCCGCTGTATGCGGGATCGCGGACCACACGCGGCTGCTGGCCGCTGCGATGGCGCGGCAGGGCGCGCGTGCGGGCTTCATTCACTGCGAGCCTGCCGGCTCGGCCGCGACCGGCCTCGATGGGCCGGCGGACCACTGGACCGGCGGGTCCGAAATGCTCCGCCGGTTGCTCGAGCGCCAGGCGCCCGATTGGCTCTGGGTGCAGCTGTCCGGTTACGGTTACTCGCGCTGGGGGGCCCCGTACCGTCTCGGCCGCGCGATGGCCGCGCTGCTTCGGGGCGCCGCGCGGCCGCGGCTCGCCGTTTGCGTGCACGAGACGCACTGCTCTGCCACGTCCCTCGGCCTCAAAGGACCGCTCCTGTCGCGGTGGCAAAGGCACACGGTGGGACGGGTGGCGCGGCTCGGCGACCTCGTCTTTCCCACCAACGCGTTCTACGCCGCGCAGGTGGTGCAATCCTACGGCGCCTCGCCGACCCGCGTGCACCTTCTGCCGATCGGGTCGAACCTCCCGGCAGTTTCGCTCACAGAGCCCGAGCGGGCGGCGCTGCGTCGTGGGCTGGGCTGGGGAAGCGACGAGGTCGTTGCGGTGACCTTCGGCAGTTTCGAGTCCCAACAGCTGTCGCTTGCGCGGTTCGCGGAGTTGCTCCTGAGCGGCATCCGTGCGCGACGGCTTGATCGCGTGGCGTGCCTGGGTGGGGAACGCGGCGGTGTGCCGATCCGGTTCGCCGGCTGGGCGCGCCGCCTGACGGACGCCCGCTTGGATGTGCTCGGCCACCGTCCGGCCGAGGAGTGTGCGGCGATCCTGGCCGCTGCCGACTTCGCCTTCTTGCACACGCCGCGGTCGCTGGTGGAGAAGAGCGGTGCGTTCATGGCGTGTGCGGCGGCCGGGCTGGCCGTGCTGGTGAGGCGTGGACCGGCCGGGTGCGATATGGCGGACGGATCGCTGCCGGTGCTCGACGCGGACGCCTGGGACTGGGCGGCAGCGTGTTCGCCGGCTGTCGCCGCCCTGCGTCGCGCGCTGCGCGAACACGCGCGCGCGCATTACGATTGGGACGCGATCGCGTGCCGCGCGATGGGTTGCATGCGCGCGGCGCCGGGCGCCGCACGCGGTGACGGGCTACGGGCCGCGTGAACAGCCTTCCCCGTCTCGTCGTGCCCCGATGGATCGGGGCCCATCGCGCCGGGATATTTCGCAGCCTGCTGAAGAACTTGTAGCAGGACTCGCCAGAGTTCCAAAGAGTCTGAATTCTGGCGAATTCAGCGACATCACGAGGATCTCTCTGAGACAGGCGCGGGCGCATGCTGGTGCTCATTCATTCGCATGATTTTTACCCGAGCGTCGGGGGGATCCAGACCTTCTCCGACTTGCTGGCGCGGGGCCTGGTCGGTCTGGGATTTCGTGTGCGCGTCGCGGGCGGCACCCCCTTGGGTGACGCGCCGCCGCTCGAGCGGCCGTACGAGACGGCCTACCTCGGCGCGCGCCGAGCGGCCGGGCGCGTGCTCGGCGGCGTCCGGGCGCTCGTTTCGGTCGGCCCGAGCATCCGGCTGGTGGGGGCGGCGCACGCGCGCGGCATCCCTTGCATCCTGGTGCACCAGGGCCCGCACGGTGCCTGTCCCGCGGCGATCGGCTGGCGCGACGGCCGTACCTGCTCCGTCGGGATTCGCCGCTGCCTGTCCTGCACCGTGTGCGGCCAGAAGCGGGCCGACAACCTGAAGTACCTGGCCCGTTTCGCGGCGCTGCGCTGGGCCATGTCCGGAGCCGCGCACAACGTTTTTGTCTCGCACGACCTCGCGCGCCGCGTGGCGGCGCAGCGGCGCACGGTCATCTGGAACACGTTTGACCCCGAGGTCTTCCACCCTTCGCGCGCGTCCGCTACGAGGGATGATGCGCCGTTGTTCACGTTCGTCGGTCGCCTCGTAAACCTGAAGGGGATCGCCGTGGCGCTGCGCGCTTTCGCGCTGGTGCAGAAGCGGCGCCGGGACGCTCGCCTGCGCATTGTGGGCGAGGGGCCGCTGCTCGGGGAGAGCCG
>JBGPMX010000671.1:0-3368 GCA_041487215.1 Planctomycetia bacterium
AGACCTGCCTGCGCTGCCACCTGGTCGTCGACCAATCGGGGTCGATGGGTTACCGGCACAGCGCGGTGCTGACCAAGCTCGAATACGCCTCGTACCTCGCCGCCAGCCTCGCGTACCTCATGAGCTTCCAGCACGATGCGGTGGGCCTGGTTACGTACGACACCGGCGTCCGCACCCGCATTCCCGCGCGGCAGGGAGTCGGTCACCTGCGCATTCTGATGGAGAAGCTCGAGCAGACGGCGGCCGGCGGAGAGACTGGGATGGCGGCCACGTTCCACCAGCTCGCCGAATCTCTGCAGCGGCGCTCGCTGGTGATCGTCATCTCCGACCTGTTTGACGACCCGGCGGCGATCGTGCAGGCGCTCAAGCATTTTCGACACAAGAAGCACGAGGTGATCGTCTTCCACGTTCTGGACCCGGCGGAGCGCACCTTTCCGTTCGACGACGTGACGCTGATCGAGGACATGGAGAGCAAGCGCGAGGTCCTGAGCGACCCCCGTGCCTTCCGGCGCGCCTATCTGGATGAGCTCGGAAGGTTCCTCGCGGTCCTGCGTGATGGCTGCCTCGCGGCCCAGATTGACTACGTGCCGGCGGAGACGAGCCAGCGTTTCGACGCGTTCCTGGCGGCTTACCTGGCGCGGCGCGAGTTGTGCTAACCTTCCTCAGCCCCCTGTTCCTGATCGGCCTGGCATCGGCGGTGATTCCGCTGGTGATTCACCTGACTCGCTCGCGGCGAACCAGGCGGATGGCGTTCTCGACGACCCGGTTCTTCACGGATCAGTTCCTGCGCTCGTATCGCATGAGCCAGGTGAAAGAGCTGTTGCTGCTGGCGCTCCGCATGGCGCTCTGTGCGTTCTTCGCCCTGGCGCTGGCCAGGCCGCTGCTGCGTCCGCCCGGCCGCGCGCTCATGGCCGGGCAGAGCCGTAGCGTGGTGCTCGTCCTGGACGACTCCGCCAGTATGGCCTACCGGGACAACGGCGGGACGCTGTTCGACCGCGCGCGCGACTCGGCGCGGCGCGTGCTCGATTCACTGGCCGCCGGCGACACGGCCTCGCTGATCCTGGCCGCGCGCCGCGCGGCCGGCGCGCAGGCGGTCTTTACTCAACCCACGCCCGAACTCGGCGACGTGCGCCAGGCCGTGGAACGCCTCGCCGCGACGAACCTGGGCACGGACCTAACCGCCGCCGTGCGCGCGGCCCGGCAGCAGCTCGGCTCCAGCCACGCGGACAGCAAGGAGATTTACCTCTTCTCCGACATGCAAGCGACGGGCTGGGACCTGGCGAGCGGTGCCCAGACCGATCCGGAGGACGACTCGCTGCTGTTCGCCGTCAGCGTCCGGCCGGACACGGTCGAGAATGTCGGCGTGACCGCTGTCCAGTACGCCTCGGCCCGGCCCATGCTCGGCGTCCCGTTCGCGATCCGAGCCGCGCTGCGCAATGACGGCCCAACGCCGCGCAGCGTTACGGCTCGGCTTTACATGGACGGTGACAAGGACCCGGTTGGGGAACGGAAGGTGAATATCGACGCGAACCGCTGGCAGATCGTGCGGTTCCATCACAGCTTCACCAAGGGGGGCTGGCATGCGGGACGCGTCGCGATTGAACCGGATAATCTGGCGGCCGACAACGCGCGTTACTTCGCGTTCGAGGTCCAGGACGCGATCCGCGTGCTGGCCGTAGACGGCGCGCCCTCGTCGCTGCCGCGCAGCGACGAGCTGTTCTTCTTCCGAACCGCACTGACCGTCAGCCCCGAAGGGGAGAGCACGGTTCGCGTGGACGCGATCAGCCCGAGCGGGCTTGCCTCCGCGGATCTCGCCGCCTACCCGCTTGTCGTGCTCGCGAACGTGGAAGCCCCGTCGCCCGGTGACGCCGAGAAGCTGGAGCAGTACGTGGACCGAGGGGGCAACCTGCTCGTTTTCCTGGGCGACCGCGTGAACCCGGACGCTTACAACCGGTTGCTCGCCGGGCGATCACACATGCACGGCGGCCTGCTCCCGGCCACACTGGGCGCTCGGGTCGGCAACTCGGCAGCGGCCGGGCGCGCCCCGGCGCCCGACGCTTCCTCGAATGAGGTGGGGTACGTCGCAGCGGTCGACTACAACCATCCGGCACTTGCAACGTTCGAGGATCCAAAGTTCGGGAACCTGGCCACGGTCTCGTTTCGGGCGTTCTACCGGCTCGAGCCGACCGAGGGGGCCGCGGTGCTCATGCGTGTGACGGCCGGGGGCGCGGGGGCGCCGCTGCTCCTCGAAAAACCGTTTGGACAGGGACGCGTCGTCCTGTTCGCTTCGACCGCGGACCGGGACTGGACAGACTTTCCCCTGAAATCGATCTATCTCCCCTGGGTTTATCGGCTCACGAGTTACCTGGCGCAGGAGCGACTCAGCCAGGTCCCGTTCACGCGCACCGGAGCGCGCGTGCCCATACCGTTCTCGGCCGCTCAGGGACTGCCGGACCTCGCGGTGCGCAAGCCGGACGGCACGATCGGGCACGCGGTCCTCGGCAGCGATGCGCGGTCTCCGCTCGAGTTTCTCGATACATCCGAGCCGGGCGTGTACGCGGTCACCGAGCGCGGCCGCGACCAACCGCCCAGGCTCTTCGTGGCGAACCTGGACGGGGACGAGAGCCGCTTCGAGCCGATCGCGGGGGACGACGTGAAGTCCGTGCTTACGGGGGATGCCCGGATCGCCTTCGTAAGCGATCCGACGCGTGTCACCGAAGCATCGCTCGCGGCGCGACGCGGCTTGAGACTCTGGGACGTTCTGCTTTCGATGGCACTCCTGTTCGCGCTGGCCGAGCCCTGGCTTGCGAACCGCATCAGCATGAAGCACTACGGGCGGCGCGAACAGACGAGTTCGGCGCGGGTCTCTGACCCCGCCGGCCATCTGACCGCAGATCGAGTTCGGCGCGGGTCTCCGACCCCGCCGGCCATCTGACCGAGCTCGGCGCGGGTCTCTGACCCCGCCGGCTTTTCCAATGTCGTGGGACGCGACGGTGGCATGAATCCAATAGGGGTCGGCATGCTGGTTTTCGAGAACGTGCGCCACGCGTGGCTCTGGGGCCTGCTCATCGCGGGCGGGGTCGCGTTCCTGCTGCACACTTACACAGCCATCTTCCGCCGCTCGGAACGGCGACTCACCTGGTCACTGATGGTGTTGCGCGGCGCCGGACTGCTCGCCCTGCTACTCGCCCTGGCCAAGCCCACCTGGACCCGCGACGCCGCCATCATCGAACCGGGACACCTGGGCGTGATCCTGGACGATTCGGCGTCCATGTCGCTGCGCGACCCGACCGGCAAGACGCGTTACGAACGCGCCCGAGAGCTGGTGCAGCGGCTGATACCGGACGTGGAAGGCCGGCCCGGACCCG
>JBGPMX010000672.1:0-3363 GCA_041487215.1 Planctomycetia bacterium
CCCTCGCGTCGGCGTGCCACCTGCGCCCCTCGACTGCGTCGGCCAGCCCGACACGCACCCCGCCTCGGCCGGTGCGCGGCGTTGCGTGCTCTGGGACGGCATACTCGATGGTCGAGGTGCTCATGCGACCGCTTCTCCTGGGTCTCGTTTTACTCGCTGTCCGTCGCACCCGTCGCACGAAGATTGACCGAGTACTAGGTTCTTCTGCGTTCCGGTTTGCCGCGCGGGAAGACGCCCCATCACATGCCGATAGCTCGGCAGCTCCCGGCGATCGCTCGGCGAGCGCGCTGCAATTTCTGCCACGTCTCGCTGGGGCAGTGGTTGCGCGAGATCCGCTTGAGACGGTCGAACGTCCTCTCCACCACGAACCGGACGTGGCGGGCGAGCCGGGGCGCGGGCGCGCAAAATTGCGCCGTCGGGCAGAGGCGGTTGCACCAGCGGCGCTTGTAACCGTCCACGCCGCCCAGGAAATCGTACACGCGGTCTCCCCGCGCCATCGCCCGGCGGAACTCGTGCATGCGCAACATCTGGCCGGGCGCGACGGCGTCGAACATGGGATCGCGCCCGGACTGGTACGAATAGACCGCGTTGTTGTGATGGAAGCTGTAGTGTGCCGCCGCCACCCGATCACCGATGCGCAGAGTGTTCAGCAGGACCCCGGAGCAGGGGAAGAGAGCTCGCAGTAGGTCCTCGTGGAACGCCGTGAATGGGGGCGACACGAAACAGCCGGGCTCCCCCTGCGTGTCCCAGCGCAGCTGATGCAGCCGTTTAAGTTCTTTCCAGGCCGGCTCCAGATCGCTTTCGGCAGCGACCTCGTAAAACCCGCTGTCGTGCTGGCACAGGCGCTTGGCGTAGCGGCGCAGCTCGTGCCGCCGCTTCTTCGGCTGGGCCGCGAAGAAATCCGCCCAGCTCTCGGGCAGCTCCGCCTGCCAGCACGGCGCGCCGGGCGTCTCCGCGAACAGGGCCTGCCGTCTCTGCCAGTACGCGCGTAGCGCATCGGCGAACGGGCTCTGGCGGATCACGGGCGCCAGACGCAGCTCGTCCCACTCCCGCCACTCGTCGTAGAGGAAGTCGAGGATTGCCGAGGTCACCTCGTCCTCTTCCCCCGGCCGCGTGATGAAAGCCAGGTACTCGGAGCAGACCTCACCCGCCCCGAGGAAGAAGACGCGGCGGACGGGGCTCACCGTGCCGAAGCGGGCGACGAACAGCGGTGCCAGGCCGACGAGCTGGCCGGCACGACGCACGGTCACCACGGCCAGCTCGCTCCCCGCTCCGTAGTGCCGCCACCACGTGACGCACCACAGCCATTGCAGAAACGGGTGGTCCACGCCGCTGGCGGATACCAGTTGCTGCCACTCGCCGGCGAGGCGTTCGAGGTCCGCGGGATCATGGATGAGCTGGACTTGCACAAGCTTCTCCGGTAATGGGAGAAAGAGCACGCCGACCCGCTCGCGAACGATCCAGGCGATGGGTTCTCGGTTTAACGGGGTACTAGGAACCGGCCCGCAGCACGGACGGCTCGCTCGGCTCGAGCGCACCGCCGGCACGGGGCGCTGCGTGCGCCGCCACGGTGCCGGGAACCGGGCGAGCCGGATACCAACCGAACGGGGTTGCGATCGTTCGCTTCAAGCGCCGCAGCACGTTCCACGCCCCCGCGCTTACCCGAGTGCGCACCGAGTCTTCGAGGTCGCGGCGTGCCGTCGCGAGCCGCCGCTGACAACGCGCCCATGCGCGCGGGGCCGATGCGAGGATCTCGAAAGTCTCTTCGTGATCCGTCGCCCACTGCAGCTTGTACTCGGTGTCACCCCCCAGGAAGTCGTAGGTTCGGTCGCCGCGCTCGATCGCACGGCGCAGCTCCCAGGCGCGCAGAATGTGGCCGGGGCGGGTGTGCATCCAGGCGGGATCGATGCCCGCCTGGTAAAACGAGACGACGCCCCGATGCCGCAGGCAGTAGCTCACCGCTACGGCCTGGTCCCCCGCACGCAGCACGCACAGCGAGAGCATGCCGCGCTCGAAGAAGGGGCCGAGCACGGCCTCGTGGAAGCGGGCGAAGCGGGGGGACGCGAAGCAGCCGCGCTCGCCGCACTGCGTCCACCGCTTCTGATGCAGCTCCTTGAGCGATTCCCAGGCGGAGGCCAGTTCCGACCTGGTGGCCACTTCCGACGCCTCGAACCCGTGCTTCGACAGATCGCGCAGGTGCCGCCGCACCTTCTCGCGGCGGTTGCGCGAGAGACCCTTCAGGAACGCGTCCCAGTTCGACGCCAGCCGGATGCTCCAGCAGGTGGCCGACTTCACGCGGTGATGCCCCAGGGCATTGGCGCGGCAGAACTCCTCGGCGCTGGCCAGGACGGCGCTCGACGCCGGCATGTCGCTGAGACGCAGCAGGTGCCAGCGATCACGCCACGGGCCGCAGAGGAACGCGAGGAACTCGCGCGTCACCCGCTCGGCGTCCGCTGCCGCCGCGATGAAGCTGAGGTACTCCGAGAACACCTCACCGGTGCCGAGGAAGCGGATCGTGCGCGGGCCGAGCGGCCACGCCGGGCACTCGATGAACACCGGCGCGATGCCGATCACCGCCGCACCGTCGCGCGCCACGAGCACCGCGAGCTCGTGCCCCGTGCCGTACTCGCGCCACCACGCGGACGCCCACTCCCACTGGAGAAACGGGTTGTCGCAGTCGCTCTGCGCAAGCAGCGAGCGCCACGGCGTCTCGAGCCGAGCGAGCTCATTGGATTCTGTGACAACCTCAATCTGCATACTGGCTCCTGGTCGCCCTCACCAAGTCCGAGCTACGCCCCGAACAACAGACCGCAGAACACGAGTTTGAAGGCAAGATGGTGCGGGCGGTCCCAGCTTACCCCGATGCGGCGGAGCCGGTAGCGGTCTGCGCCGCGGTAGTTCGCCCCCTTCTCCACGGTGACGGCCAGGTTGTAGCCCGAGCGGGCGACCAGCCCGATCTCGCGCTCGCCGTGGTAGCCGCCCGGGTAGGCGAACGAGCGTACCGGGCGGCCCAACTGCTGCTCGATCGCCGCACGGCAAGCCCGGATCTCGCGCTCGGCCACCTCGTCGCTCTCGAGCGGCAGCCGAGGGTGCCCGATCGTGTGTCCCCCCACAGTGACCCCGTGGTCGGCGAGCATCCTCAGCTCCTGCCAGGTCAGGTAGAGCCGGTCCGCGGCGGCCGGGGTCGTGTCGCAGCCCGATCGGCCTTGAGCCCGGTTCGTATCGGCCGCGGCGCGCGCGGCACGCAGCTTGTCGAGCGCCGCACGCCGCTCGTGCATCGGCAACGCGACCAGGTGTTCGCTCAGGAGCGCGACCAGCTCGGCGGGATCGCCCGGCAGGGACGCGGGGTCCCCGCCGCGGCCG
>JBGPMX010000673.1:0-3357 GCA_041487215.1 Planctomycetia bacterium
ATCCCCGATCTGAGCAACCAGCTCGTAGGGCAGAGCGGCGTGCGCGTCGTCGCCGAGCTCCAAGGGCTCGAGCGTAATCAAATAACGCCCACCGGCCGCCGACAAGCCACGTGCGTTCCCCAGGAGCGCATCCCAGTCGGCGTTCCCCCATCGGTCCAGGTGAAGCAGACGCGATAGCGTCCGAGGCGCGCTCTGGGAATACGCGTTGAGGACCGAGACCCCCCAGGCCGATCCGAAACTGCCGGGCATCCTGAACCTGCTCCCCGCGACCTCCCAGAAGCCCGGTCCTATCGCGACACGCGGCGGCACGCCCTGCGCCCGATCATCACGCAGCCGGCGGATCACTGGGGGGAAATCGGCTTCGCGGACGAGTCCCGCCACGTGCGCGCTGCCTAGGTCGTGCCTGCCGATGTGAAACAAGAGTTCGGCAAACGTCAGCACCGGAATGAGCAGCGTGGAGAGTCGCCGCGGCCAGCCGCGCTGCATGCGCGACACGACCATCACGAGCGCGGTCCCGGCGCTCGCCGCGGCGACCCAGTAGCCCGGGTATGGCCACGCCGGTCTCTGCGGCACGCTCAGCAGCGATGCCACACAGACGCCGGCAAACACCAGGGCGGCCATCACCGCACCGCATGCGGCGCGGCCGCGCTCCGCCCGCTCGATCTCCCCCAGATCATCGAAGAACCACGCGGCGAGCCAGGCAAACGCAAGACCAAAGACGACCGCATAACGCGCCGGATAATGGAACAGCCGGTAGATCGGTACGTATTCGAACAGCCTGTACACCGGCGTGTATTTGCCGAGCATCAGCAGCAGGCTGACGCCCAGGACAAGGAGCCAGAACGATTCGTGGCTGCGCTGCCGCGCGCCCGCCGCTCGCTCGGTCGGTCCCCGGTCTCGGGCTCCAAACCACGCACCGAACGCCCGCCGCCAAGAGATTTGCGTTCGCGTGCACGCGCTCGCCGCGCCGGCGTCGCCCGCGCCCGGACGATGCAGCCGGATATGGGCGACGCGCCGTGCCAGGCCCGTCAGGACCAGGCACAAGGGCAGAACGCCCATGAAGAGGCCGTACTCGGTGAGCCCATGCATCTTCGGCCGCGGCACACCGAACCCGCCGCCGAAGAAACACGGGCTCGCCAGACCCGCCAGGTCGCGCAACTTCATCGAGCCGGAGAAGAAGAAATCGCCATCGAACCGCGCGTAGTCGCTCCGCCCCGCCACCTCGAAGAGCGGAAGCACTTGGGGCAGGCTGCCGACCGCCCCCAGCAAGCAGCTCGCGGCGATCCCCGCCAGAAACCGCACCCGAAACTCGCGCGGCGAGCGAAGACCGAAGTAGGCCGCGTAGGCCAGCCATACCAGGCCGCCTATGCTGATCATCTGGAGGTGACCGGTCAGACCCTGGAAGGCGAGGCAGGTGGCCGCGACCACGATCCAGGCGGGCTGCTTGCGGCGGCGGTACCGCTCCATCGTGCACAGAATCCACGGGAACCACGCGGCCGCCTGCTGCATCGGGACGTGGCCGCGATGAAAGACCATGAAGCCGCCGAACCCAAACACCAGACCCGCCAGGAAGCAGGCGGCGCAACTCCGGCCACTCGCGCGCATCAGGCAATAAGCGCCCAGCGCCGCCCAGGCGTGATGCAACCACACCGCCAGCCCCAGCGCGAGCGCCGCCGGAAAGAACCGGTAGAGCACCACCGTCGGCGGGTAGTAGCGGCCAACGGGTGTGTGCGCTTCCGGAAGGCCGGTGAACGTGGTGGCGTCCCACGCGCCCGCCACCTGCGCATCGGCCGGCTGAAAGGCGCGGAGCATGTAGGGGAAATAGGATACGAGTCCGTCGCCATGGCCGAAGACCAGGTCGCGGCTCGAGGGATGGATCGGAACAGTGAAAACGACGGCCAGGACCAGGAAGCCGACCGCGGCCGCCAGCGCTTCGCGGGGCGTCGCGCCGGGCGGGTTGCCCGGCACGCCTGCGGGATCGCCCGCCTGCCCGCCTGCCCCGACAGCTCGAGCCGCCCCGACGCCGAGCGCACGCAGCTGCGCCACACGGGACGGATCCGAACGGCCGGGACGGCCGGACTTACCCGTAGGTTCAGGAGCGGAACCCGAGCCGTGCGGCGGATCGATCCTCACCTTTTCACCCTCTGCCGATTTCGCGCGCTGCCGTGCACGCCGGGTAGCACGGACAATCCTGTCCGTCGCACGATGGCTTGTAGCACGGACAATCCTGTCCGTCGCTCTCGAGGCGACGGCGCGTGCATGCGTCGCGCCGCTTGTTCTGGTCGGGGCGGCTTGCCGGCGCGAAGCCGTCGCCAGAAGAACATGGCTCCCAGCGCGCCCCACGACACCGCAAGCAGCCCGAGAGCGCAGCACTGCCCGGCCACCACCAGCACCGGGAAGAATCGGAACTCGACGTCGTGCGAACCGGCCGGCACCACCAGCCCCATCAGCGCTCCGTCCACTGTGCGGACCGGAACCGGCACCGCATCGACCTCAGCCGACCATCCGCGGTGCTTCGTCACCGCCAGAACCAGCAGCCCATCCGACGCGGCGCGTGTTCGGATCGAGATGCGATCGCCACGGTAGCCGACCGGGCGAGCTTCATGATCCCCGAGCGGCCCATGCGGAGATACACCGGGCAACCGGGCGTCCTGGGATGGGTCCGTGGCGGTTACGTAGGCGAGTTCGCGCGGGTCGCTGCCGGTGTCGCCCAACGCGCGGCGTGCGCCCTCGAGATCGGTCGGCACCAGCGACAAGCGCGGCACGAAGCCGACGAACGGCCGCGCGCGCCGATTCTCGTACAGATAAAGCCCGTCCGGAAATGTGCGCACCAGCCGGTAGGGGCTCGCCTCGTCCTGGCAGTCCAGCGGGTCCCCGGCGATCGGCTCTGTTGCACCGGTTACTTCCCAGAGCGTGAGCGCGCGCGCGGAGACCGGCGTCTGGCTCGCGGTCGCAACCCGGATCCAGCAAGCGGGCTTCAGCTCCGGCCCGGTGCGGAACGCGCGGGAGAAAAGCGCAACGCCGTCGCGGAACTCGTCCGGCGTGATGCACACATCGAGAAACGGTAGCTTGTTCGGGCTGGTGCAGAGCTCGATGTGCGTGTCGCCGGCCGGTACGCCGGCGGCGGCATGAAACTCACCGCTCAGCACGTAGTTCCCCGGCGCGGTGAGCGTCACGCGATGTGCTAGCTTTCGCCGCCCGCCCGCGGGGAGCTCCACGCCGTCGCACGCCGCCTCGCGCCACTCCTTCCCCTCGCGCCAGCCCGGCATACGCAGGGACGCGAGCTCGCGGAGCAGGGCGCCGCCGCACTGCGCGATCCGGCCGGGGGAGACGATGAATCTGCCGGCGGCCGCGGAA
>JBGPMX010000674.1:0-3357 GCA_041487215.1 Planctomycetia bacterium
GCCCGGCTCGGGCTCGAGCCCACCTACTACTGGGATGCGCTCGACCACCGGACGCTCGCCTGGTTGAATCAGCACACCGGGCCGGCGGACAAGGTGGCGTTCTGCTCGATGCCCTACAGCTTCCATTACCTGCGCGCGTGGGGTCGGCTGCGCGTGCGGATGCTGCCGACGGAACCGGGCCTGCTCCGCTGGTACGTGCTGCAGAACCGGCCGGGGCTGTTCGCCGCGCGACCGCCGGACGGCTGGCTGGCAGAGCACGGCCAACCGGCTTACACGCGGAGCATCGACGGCGTGCCCCTCGTGTGGATCTTTCCGATCGAGGAGTACTACAAGGCCGAGGCGGCGGCGGGGCAGCGAACGGACGCGGCACGATGAAAGGGAACAGAAGCGGCGTCGTTATGGGGACAGTCGCATCACCCCGTCGTTGGCTGTGGGGCGGTGCGGTGGCGGTTTTTGTCACCGTCGCCGCGCTGGTCGCGGCGACGGCGAACGATCTCGGCATGACCTGGGACGAGCCGGCGTACCGGCACAGCCAGATCGGCATGGAGCGATGGTTCCGCCGGCTCGTGGCGTGCCGGTCCGTCGAAGAGGCAAAGCCGTTGTTCGAACAGCGAGCGTTGCTCGACGCCTGGGACTACAACCGCTACGGCCCGAATTTTCATCCGCCGCTCTCGGGCGTGCTCGCGAGCCTGAGCCGTGCCGCATTCGGTGGCGTGCTGGGTGATCTGCCGGCGCGGCGCATGGCGTCGGGGCTGGAGCTGGCGGCGGCCGCGGCGGCGCGGTTTCTGTTTCTGGGCCGACGCTATGGGGTCTGGTGCGGGTCTGTCGCCGCCGTTTCCCTGGTGATCATGCCGCGTGTCTTCGGCGACGCGCACATTGCCGGGACCGATATGCCGCTCGTCGCCTTCTGGGGTCTGGCCGCGCTCGCCTTCTGGAACGGGCTCGAATCGGCCGCCTGGCGCATCGTGTTCGGCGTCGTCCTGGGCCTGGCGCTGCTCGTCAAGTTCTCCGCGATCATGCTCGTGGCCCCACTGGTCGCGTGGCTGGTTGCTTACCGAGCGCTGCCGCACTTCACGGTAAGGGGCCTGCTGCACGCGGCCGCGGCCACGGCGCTTGTCATCGCGCCGCTCGGTGCCGCCGGGGTCGAGATCGTGCGGCTCGCCGGCGCCATCCGCCGCCACACGCAAGAGGACATCATGCTCGCGACCGCCGTGGCGCGCTTGCGCGGTCTGGACTACGCCACCGTCGTCGGGCACGCGCCCCCCTACAGCGAACAAGAGCTCCAGGCTACGCGGCAGGAGACGCTCAAGCTGAGCGGCCGAGTTCTGGCCGACGGGATCGGTCACGCGCCGCCGTACAGCGACGCCGAGCTCCACCGGGCGGCCGACGCGCTGCTCCGCGAGGCCGCCGAGGCGCAGGACACGAGCGTCGCAGCGATCGTCGGGCACGCGGAGCCAATGACGCCGCACGAGCGGAAACGAGCGGCGCAGCGGCTGGGAGTGCCTTCGGTCGTGCTCGACGACTACATCGCCTACGTACAGCCGAAATTCGACCTGGGCGCCTCGAGCCCCGTCCCCGGTTGGATCCTGTTTTTGCCCCTGGGCCTGTGGATCGGCTGGCTGGCGGCAAGCAAGCTGCCGTTTGGGTACTGGGTCGGTTTGAAGAACGACCCCGCCTTTCCCCCCCTTAGCAAGGCGGGGACCAGGGGGGTAACCAGCCAAACTGACCCAGTGACGCGGTTTGCCCCGGCGGTGATGCGCGAGGCGGGGGGGGCGCTGCGTGTCTGGCTGGCCGGTTGGGCCATCGCACCCGCGGTGGCGCTCGCGCTGAACCCCACCTGGTGGCACGATACGCTGGCGCAGCTCGCTCATTACTACCAGATCAGCGTGGGCCGGCAGGGTGCGCTGCCGGACATCGAGATCTTCTACTGGGGCAAGAAGTACGTGTACAGCCTTCCCTGGCACAACGGCTGGGTGCTGGGCGGGATCACCGTGCCGGTCGCGATCCTGGCGCTGGCGCTCGTCGGCACCGGCCTGGCCGCGTGGCGGGCGCGGCGCGACCCGCTCGCGATCTTCCTGCTGCTCAACATGGTCACGCTGCCCGTGGCGCGCATGTTCCACACCCCGGCGCACGACGGGGTGCGGCTGATGCTGCCCGCCTTCTTCTTTCTGGCGGGCCTGGCGGGCGTCGGCTTCCGGTGGTTCGGCGAGCGGATCGAGCGGCTGCGCACCGAGGAGCAGCCCCTGGATGCGGTGCTCGCGGTGATCGCGGGATTCCTGCTCCTGCCCCCCGCCTACGGGCTGTACCGCGCCCACCCGCACGAACTCTCGTACTACAACGGCCTGGTCGGGGGCCTGCCCGGGGCGCAGCGACTCGGGTTCGAGGTCACGTACTGGTACGACGCGGTGACGCCCCGCGTATTGGGGGCGCTCAATGATCCGGAGAGCGGGCTGCCCATCTCCGCGGTGTTCAGCCTGCCCGAGCCGCGAAGCATCGTCGAAGCGATCACCCCGGTTCAGCTGCACGGCACGCCGGGAATGCGTACGCTCCCCGAGGTGCGCATCAACCCCGAGGTGTTCTACGTGCTCCAGGAGACGGGCAAGCTGCGGGCGGATGTGCGGTTCTACGCACCCGGTGCGGCGGACTTTCCCTACGTGGGGCTGCTGACGCACTCCTCCAAGGCGAGCCCGTACACGCGCCTGCTCTACGCGCTGCGGCCGCGTGCGGCGTGGGATCACCGCGGCGTGCGGCTTTTCAGCCTGTACGATCCCGCGGCGGTGGCCCGCGCCTGGGCGCTCTGGCTGCTGCTCGACGCCAGCGATGATTCCACCGCCATCGTCACGCCGCACGCGGACAGGGAGATCATCGCGCTCGCCGGCCGCGATTACCGCGCGCTGTACGCCGCCGCACTGCGGGTGACGCGCGATGGGCTGGACGCGGCCCTGCGCAGCAACGAGGACCGGGCCACGATGAGCGTGATCCGGCGGCTGGCGCGGCACCGCGACCGGCTCGAGTTCCTGCTGGCGCGGCGGAAGGCGGCGCTCGAGGAGGCGGTGGAAATGGTGAACAATGCGGCGAGCCGGCGCCCCGAACTGCTCGAGCGCCTGATCGAGTACGAAGGGTATCTATCGGCCGGCGCGCTGGGAGACTACCTGGACGACGGGCTGGCCCCCGTCCATGAGTAAGGGCCCGCGCAAAAATAACTTGTACGAATTGACCTACTCATGGAGCGACTGCGCGATCGAAAGCCCGTGAGAACGTGCGAGAAAAGTTCGGAGCGACAAAGAGCTTCGTGCACGGAGCTCGCCCGCAGTTGCTCCATTTCCGGCCGGCTCACGCGGCCGGGCCAGCTTTGAA
>JBGPMX010000675.1:0-3324 GCA_041487215.1 Planctomycetia bacterium
CGTGGGGAGAGGGGTCGGGGGTGAGGGGCGCGGCCAGCGTTCTCATCAGCGCCGAACTCGGAGCGGTGGGGTCTCGGTGCTTCGGCCATGATCTCAAACGTAAGGGCCCGCGAAAACATAACTTGTACGAATTGACCTACGAATGGAGCGGCTGCGCGATCCAAGGCCCGTGACGACGTGCGAGAAAAGCTCGGAGCGACAACGCACTTCGTGCACGGAGTTCGCCCGCAGTTGCCCCATTTCCGGCCGGCTCACGCGGCCGGGCCCGCTTGGAAAGAGAGAATCCGCCGAGCTTCATGGCCGTTCGGGTCGGGCGACGTGAAGCACGGTCCACACTCCATCCGCGGCGAATTCTCTGTTTCAAGTGGGTCCATTGGTCAAGTTCTTTTTGCGCGGGCCCGAACTACCGCCCCGCCTCAAGAATCTTTCAGGGAATCTTTCCAAGCCACGACGAATCCGCTATGGTCGCTCCCGCTCCATCCGCGGCGAATTCGCTCTTTCAAGTGGGTCCATTGGTCAAGTTATTTTTTCGCGGGCCCTTAGCCCTCATGCCGAGCCGCCCCCAAGAAACCGTTGAAACCCCGGACCAGCTGGCCGTGTTCTGCTCGCACCTCCGCGCCGCGGAGCGGTTCGCGTTCGACACCGAATTCGTGACCGAGGACACGTTCACCCCGGTCCTCTGCATCGTCCAGGTGGCTAGCGCCGACCGGCTCGCGATCATCGACGCACTGGCGGTGGGCGACCTCGCGCCGTTCTGGTCGATCGTCGCCGATCCACCCGGCCAGGTGGTGGCGCACGCCGCGGACGCCGAGATCCGGTTCTGCCAGCAGTGCACGGAGCGGGACGCGGCAGCGATTTTCGACGTGCAGATCGCCGCCGGGCTCGCCGGCTACGGCTATCCGCTCTCGTACAGCATGCTCGTCAAGCGGGTACTGGGCAAGGAGGTGCGCGGCGGGGAGACTCGCACGGAGTGGCGTCGCCGGCCGCTCACCCCCAAGCAACTGCAGTACGCGCTCGAGGATGTGCGCTACCTGCTGGCGGTACACCAGAAGCTCGTCGACGACCTGCGCGGGCTCGGCCGGCTCTCCTGGGCCGAGGCCGAATTCCGCGCGCGGGTGGTGCCACCCGAGCGAGCCGGCGAGCCCTGGCTGCGTGTCAGCGGGATGACATCGCTCAACCGCCGCCAGCTCGCCGTGCTCCGCGAGCTGGCGCGCTGGCGCGACGACGAGGCCAAGCGACGCGATCGGCCGGTGCGGTCGATCGCTGCCGATGACCTCATCCGCGAGCTGGCAAAACGCCAGCCGTCCGACCTGCGCGACATGGTCATGTTCCGCGGCATGAACCGCCGCAAGCTCATGCGCGTGGCGCCCGAGTTGATCGCGGCGATCCAACGCGGCATGGCCGTGCCCGACGCCGAGTGCCCGTCGCCGCCGCGCAAGCCGGACGACTCGGACCGCGTCCGCATGCTCACCGGCGTCCTGTCGACCGCCGTCGCGTGCGTCGCGGCGCGCGAGAGGGTGCCCGCCGCCATGCTCGCATCGTCCGGCGAGCTGGCGAGCCTGGTGCGCGGCTACCTCGCCCGCGGCGCCATCCCCGACGATTCGCCGCTCGCGCACGGCTGGCGCAACGAACTCTGCGGCCGCCTGCTCGTCGATCTGCTCTGCGGCAAGCTTTGCCTCCGCGCCGCCGACCTGTCCGCCGATATGCCGCTGGTCATCGAACGGCACGGCCCAGACCAGTGACCAGTGACCAGGGACCAGTGACCAGGGACCAGGGACCAGTGATCAGTGTTCAGTGATCAGGGGTCAGGGGACAGGGGTCAGGGGACAGGCAGCAGGAATCAGGAGTCAGG
Organism: Planctomycetia bacterium; assembly: GCA_041487215.1. Lineage (GTDB taxonomy): Bacteria > Planctomycetota > Planctomycetia > JALXBF01 > JBGPMX01 > JBGPMX01. Next base: position 1,853 of record JBGPMX010000675.1, read on the forward strand.
CAGCAGGAATCAGGGATCGCCAATCAGGAATGGACGACAAGCTGTCATCCTGAGCCGGCGAGGAACGAGCAGCGAAGGATCTCCCCGGGTAGGTATGGGATCCGTTTGGCTGATACCCCCCTACCCCCCTTGTGAAGGGGGGAAACAAAGGGGGGTCAGCCAAACGGACCCACTACCCACCCGGGCGCGCCGGCTCTGTCATCTGGAGCGGAGCGAGGTACGAGCGGAGCGAAGGATCTCGTTGGCGCGTCGAAAAGTAGCATGGCCTTTCCAGGCGTCGGCCCGGAAGGGCCAAGCTACCGCCCGAGTGCGAAGGGCGGTGTACGGACGCCGGACCACTGACACCGGACCCTGCTGCGATTACAATTACCGTCGTACGGACCAACAGGCACGGCACAATGCCGAATTTCGTCAAGATCGCCGAACTCCACGAACTGCCGCCCGGCGCTGGCCGAGCCTTCCCGGCTGGCAGCCGCTCGATCGCGCTGTTTCAAGTGAACGGCACCATCTACGCGCTCGACAACGCGTGCCCGCACCGCGGCGGATCACTCGCCGGCGGCGGCATCACGGAATTCGCCGTGGCCTGCCCGCTACACGCCTGGCGGTTCGACGTGCGAAGTGGAGACTGCCTGTCCCGGCCCGACCGCCGCGTCAGCAGCTACGCCGTCGAGCTCCGGGACGGGGCCGTGCTGGTCGATCTGCCGGCTGCCGCACCGACTGCCAGTCCCGCCCCACCGGCCTGCGCATCCGACTCCGCCGCGCCTGCCGAGTACGTCACGCACGAGCTGATGGTCCGGTTCGGAGCGATGGGCTACGTCGGACGATTCGCGGCATCGCAGCCGCTCGCGTGCAGCCGGGGCACGCGCGTCGTCGTTCAGACGAGCCGCGGCGTCGAAGCGGGCGAGGTGCTCGTCACTCGGCCTCAGGACGAACCGTCCTGGGACAGTCAGCCGAAGGGGGGCCGGATCCTGCGGCTGTTCGGACCGGAGGACCAGTTACTCGAGCGCGGTCTACGCGCCGGGGAAGAACGCGCGTTCCAGGCCTGCCGCCAGATCCTCGCCGAGCGGGGCCTGCCCGTCGAGCTGATCGACGCCGAGCAGCTGCTCGACGGCGAGACGCTCGTCTTTTATTTCCTGGGCGACGCCCCGCCGCAGCTGGCCGATGTCAAGGCCGAGCTCGCGCATCATTACGAGGCGCGCATTGAGTTCCGGCAGTTCATGGAGCGGGTCGCCGAGGGGTGCGGACCGGGGTGCGGAACGGCCGAGGCGGCTGGCTGCGGCGCGTGCGGCGAAGGCGGCTGCGGCGCCGACGCGTGCAACACCTGCCCCGTGCCGCACCGTAGCTGAACTCGCCAGAGTCGAGAAGAGCCTGAATTCCGGCGAATCCCGGTACTGGGTCAGTTTGGCTGATACCCCCCCTTGTCCCCCCCTTACTAAGGGGGGGAAGGGGGGGTCGATTCTCAAACTGACCCA
>JBGPMX010000676.1:0-3318 GCA_041487215.1 Planctomycetia bacterium
ACCATCTCGTCGGTCGACGCCGCGGTCGCCGAGCGCGCGGCCGAGCAGGTCCGGCTGCTTACCGAGGAGGTGCAGGTCGGCAGAATCTATAAGGGCCGCGTCACCTCGATCAAGGACTTCGGCGCCTTCATCGAAATCCTGCCGGGCAAGGACGGGCTCTGCCACATCAGCGAGCTGTCCGACGGCTACGTCGAGAGCGTCAGCGACGTTTGCCAGGTCGGCGACGAGCTGCAGGTCAAGGTGATCCTGGTCGACGACCAGGACCGGGTGAAGCTCTCGCGCAAGGCGGTGCTCCGCGAGGAGCGCGGCGAAACGGATACGGCGGGCGAGCAGCCGGCGCAGCAGCGGCCGCCGCGCGAGCCGCGGCCGGACCGAGGGGGCGGTGATCGCGGCGGACGCGGCGGTGACCGCGGGGGACGCCGCGACGGCGGACGCGGGCAGGGCGGACGCGGACCGGGCGGCGGCGCGGGCAATCAGTAAGCGGTGGCGCGGCGAGCGTGCGCACACGACACCGGGTTGCCACGGACACCGAGCCGCGTGAGCCGGCCCTGCGCTGGCACGGGCGGGGCCCGACTTATGGGCCCCACGCCGCCTCGACCACGCCGCACGCGGCACCACCCGGTCGCTCGATGACCGATCACCGATGACCGATTCCTGATCACCGATTTCTGATCACCAATTACCATGTCCTCTCCCAGCGGCTCGGACGGCGACGCGCCGGCACGGCAGCCTCTCGAGGAGCAATTCATTGAGCTCGCGGCGCTCGCCGGCGGCCTGGCGCACGAGATCAAGAATCCGCTCAGCATCATCCGCCTCAACCTCGGACTGCTCGCCGAAGACTTCGCGGAAACCAAGTCGCCGCGCGAGCAGCGCGCACTCCAGAAGATCCGCGCCGTCGAGCGCGAGTGCATCCGGCTCAACGACATCCTCGAGGACTTTCTGCGGTTCGCGCGCGGCAACGAATTGCGGCTCACGAGCTCAGATCTCAACGCGGTGGTGCACGAGATCGCCGACTTCGTCACTCCGCAAACGATCGAGCACGGCATCGAGATCGTGCAGTTCCCCGGGGACATCCCCCCCGTGCCGCTCGACCGCGACCAGTTCAAGCAAGTCCTGCTGAACCTGATCATCAACGCCGAGCACGCCATGCCGGCCGGCGGGCAAATCGTGCTCCAGACTCGGCGCGTCGACGACGGCGTCCAGCTCGACGTCATCGACAACGGCGTGGGCATGGCCGCCGACACGCTCGACAAGATCTTCCGCCCCTTCTTCTCGACCCGCAAGGCGGGGACCGGCCTGGGGCTGCCGACCGCGCGGCGCATCATCCACCTGCACGGCGGCCGCATCGGCGTCCAGAGCGAGCTGGGAAAGGGAACCCGCTTCCGCATCACGCTGCCGACTGCCCCCCCGCCTTCGTGTACACTGCCAACACCATGAACGTGACCGCCGCCGAGAAGTCATCCGATCGTGTCCGCGTTCTCATCGTCGACGACGAGCAGGCGCACGCCGAGGCGGTCGCCGAGAGCCTCGAGCGGGCCGGCTTCGGGTGCTCGATCGCCACCAGCGGCAAGCAGGGAGTAAGCCGCATCGAAACCGAGGACTTCGACGTCATCGTCACGGACCTCGTGATGGCCGACACCGACGGGCTCGGCATTCTCCGCAAGGCCAAGGAGGAGCTGCCCGACGCCGAGGTCGTGGTCATCTCCGGCCAGGGGACCATCAAGCAGGCCGTGGCGGCGATGCAGCAGGGCGCGTACACCTACGTCGAGAAGCCGATCGACATCGATGAGCTCCGCGCCGTCATGAAAAAGGCCGTCGAACGGGTGCGGCTCGCCCGCTCGAACATCGAGCTCCAGAAGCAGCTCAACGAGCGGTTCGGCTTCGAGGGGGTGGTCGGCAACAGCGCGCAGATGCACCGCGTCATCGCCACCCTGCGGCAGATTGCCCCCACCTCCGCCACCGTGCTCATCCTGGGCGAGACCGGCACGGGCAAGGAGCTGGTGGCTCGAGCCATCCACCAGAACAGCCCGCGCAAGAACAAGCCGTTCAAGGCGATCAACTGCGCCGCCTTCGCCGACCAGCTCATCGAGAGCGAGCTGTTCGGGCACGAGAAAGGCGCCTTCACCGGTGCCGACCGCGTGCGGCTCGGGACCTTCGAATATGCCAACGGCGGCACGCTGTTCCTCGACGAGGTCGGGGACATGCCGCTCTCCACTCAGATCAAGCTGCTCCGCGTGCTCGAGGAGGGCGAGATCGTGCGGGTCGGCTCCAACGAGCCGATCCCGGTCAACGTCCGGGTCATCTCGGCCACCAACCAGGACCTGGAAGAGTCCGTGGCACGCGGCACATTCCGCAAGGAGCTGTACTACCGCTTGAAAGTGAGCACCATCCGGCTCCCGCCGCTGCGGCAGCGCCGCGAGGACATCCCGCTGCTCGCCGACTCCTTCATCAAGGAAGTCTCGCAGGCACACCAGAAACCGGTGCGCGGCATCTCCACCGCCGCGCGCCGCGCGCTGATGACGTTCGAGTGGCCGGGCAACGTGCGGCAGCTGCGCAACGTGATCGAGAGCATGATCGTCGTCGACAGCGACGGCCGGCTCGACATGGACGACCTGGCCGAGACGGACATCGTCGTGGACGCCGCCCCGCCGGCCAGTGCCGACGGGACCGGCGCGCTGATCGGCAAGCCGCTCGACGAGGTCGAGAAATACTACATCGCGCAGGCGCTCAAGCTCGCCAGCGGCAACCGCGAGGAGGCCGCGAAGATGCTCGGCATCGGCGAACGCACCATGTACCGCAAGATCAAGCTGTACGGATTCAGTTGACCCGTTGACCCTCGTACTTCGTCCTTCTTGGAACGACACGTGGCAGGTTGTCATCCTGAGCCGGCGAGGAACGAGCAGCGAAGGATCTGCAGTGTAGTCATCACGCTCCGCGTGGCGCAGCACGTCACCCGGAGCGTGACGCTACACTGAAGAGCGGAGCGAGGCACGAGCGGAGCGAAGGATCTGGTTGGCGTGCGGTTCATGTTTCGTGCTAGGAGTGGACCGGGATGGGCCATATTCACAAGCTGCCGCCGCAGGTGGTGAACCAGATCGCGGCGGGGGAGGTCATCGAGCGCCCCGCCAGCGTGGTCAAGGAGCTGCTCGAGAACGCGCTCGATGCCTCCGCCACGCGGGTCGAGATCACCGTGGAGCAGGGGGGCCGCGATCTCATCCGCGTCTGGGACGACGGCCGGGGCATCAGCGCGGACGACCTGGAGCTCGCCCTCGCACCGCACGCCACCAGCAAGCTCGAGACCGCCGACGACCTCTTCCG
>JBGPMX010000677.1:0-3304 GCA_041487215.1 Planctomycetia bacterium
AAGGTGAGCGACAGCCGGCCCAGCGATCGGAACCCGAGCATCCGAACGAAGCCCGGGAACGCGTTCTCGTTGGCGACGCCCAGCACCAGGGCCGGGCCCTCGCCCTGCACCTGCCGGATCAACGCCCGTACCGTCGCCACCATCAGCCCCGGCACTCGAGCCGCGGGGTCGGCCGCGACGTTGAGCGATAGGTACGTACCCGCGAGTACGACCGGCGGCTCGGCCAGCGGTGGCGAGGGCAGCAGCGCGTAGTGGGCGATCAGCTCGCCGGATTCGGCGTAGGCGTTGACGTAGCGCGCGGGGCCCGCCGGGTTCCTCAGATATTGCCACTCCAGGTCCGGCGCCCGCGGCCGATCCCCGGGAAATACGCGCTCCAGCAGTGCGACGATCTCGGGCAGCGCCTCGGTGGTCGCCGCCGCCGGGGAGGAGAGCCGAACACTCACGCGCGCGCGTCCGCGGCGTCGGACATCGAGCGCAGGGTCACCCCGCGACCGGCCGTGATCGGTGATCCCGCTGGGGCACGGCGTCCGACGGAAGGCCGCATCGGCTCAGCAGGCAGGATCGCGTTGGTTGCGCCTAGCCCACGCATTCGAAAAACGCATACGTCAGGGTCCGGTCGGCGCACACGGGCCTGAATTTCAACGAGCTCTCCTTCATGAACTCATCGAAGGCTTTCGGCTCGTGCTCGAGATGATTCATCTCATCGAAGTACACCAGGGTGCCCGGCCGTATGGATCGACGCAAGTGGCGCAGCACGTAGGAGGTTGCCGAGTACAGATCCGCATCCATGATCAGAATGAGGAGGTCGTGTTCAGGGACGACATACTGCGGCAAGACCTGATCGAACCAACCCTTGAAGAACCGTACTCGGGGGTCGGCGATGACGGGGACCTCGCCTCTGGCGTTGAAAATGTCTCCGCTGGCATGGTCGGCCCACTCTTCGGGTAACCCTCCGAAGCTATCGAAGCCGTGCAGCCGGGCTTCCGGGTGCCGAAGTTTGGCCGACCAATAGCGGGTGGTGCGACCCCTGAATACTCCAAACTCTAGATACAAGACACGCTGGTCCTGGACTCGTGAGGCGACCACGTCGAAGACATCCCAACGATCCGGAAGGGTCCGCTCGAAATGAAATTCGTGGTCCCGCATCCAGCGTCCCAGCTTCAAGTGGTTCACGAGCGCCTGAAGCTGGTAGAGCCACGACCGGGACATGCGGGCTCCGATGAGCCTCAGCAGGTATTTGGGATAGGTAGCCTTCATAGGACCTCGGCCGGGGTACACGGGCTCTTGCGAGCCCCCACGGCGAGCGAGACGTCCGCGGTCGATTGCCACCAAACCCGTGGAAAGGTCGGCAAAAATCGGAGAGCGTCAAGGCCGGCCGGCCGCGCGGGTGATCACCCACCCCGCAGTCGCACCCGGCGCAGCAGGTCGTCGATGAGGTGGAACCCGTCCCACACCACGTCGAACGCCAGCGCCTCGCCGATCGGCACCAGCCGGTCCAGCCCGCGAGCGCCGGCGCGAGCCGCGAAGTCGCGCAGCGCAGCGCCGTCGAGGCCCCAGTGGGTGAGTGTCTGGTCCCCCTCGTCGACGAACCCGAGCACGTCGGATAACTGCGCGACGGGCACATGACGGACCAGGCCTCCCCCGCACACGTCCTTGTCGAGCGCCGCGCGGTCGCGCACGTGCACGCCCACGAAGCCGGAATGCTCGAGCACCACGCGCACGTCGGCCGAGGCCGCGAGCCCGAAGGCATAGCTACGCCGGTGCACCGCGCTTGACACCGGCGGCACGAACTGCCGGCGTTCGACCTCGGCCTGGAGGGCCCGCTCGAAGTCACCCGCGGCGGTCTCGGCGGCCTCGGGCGCGCCAATCCAGAACACCACCTGCGGCGACGAGCAGGCCATCTGGTCGAACCAGAACAGGTCGTTGAAGAACCCGGACGCTACCTGCGCCCGCACGTCCTCCGACGCGGCGCGATAGCGCGCCACGTCAATCACCGCGAACGAGTACTTGCTGCCGAACACCCGCTCGCTGGCGTGCGGAGGGAGGGGTAATGGCCGGATCGCGGCCACAGCTTCGTCCCCGCCCCAGATGACCCGGTGGGCGCACCATGCCGACAGCGCCGTGGTGATCGCGTCGTCGTGCCCGTAGGTCACGAAGCGGTTCGAACCCCGGAGCTCGCCGTCTTCCGATGCGAGCGCGCCGATCACGCGCAGCATTGCCTCCACGACGACGCCCGATTCCTGCGACAGGCGCACCACGCTGGCGTTCCCGCACAGGTACGCCAGCGCCCACGAGTAGACGAACAGGGTGTCGACGTTGGACGGCGCCAGGTGCAGCACGCGCCCCACCGGCACTCGCAGCACGTCCGGCTCCGTCGCGGCGCGGCGGGCGTGCTCCTCGGCCAGGCGGGCGAGCTGCGCTCGGCGGAGCCAGTAGGACACGGACACGGTGGCCGGATCCTGGCGCAGCACGGGGTCGGCGAGCAGCGCCGCGGACAGCCGCGCCAGCGTGTCCATTCGGGCCGCGGCGAACGGCTGGGCGTGGGCGTCGCGCGTGGCGGCGAGGAACGCCCCGAGGCCAGCGGGGTCGTCCGTCGGGGCCAGCACCCGGACCCGGCCGGCCACCGCGTCCCACGGTCGCGTTTCACTCGGGGGAACCCGCGGTTCGGCGCTCACGCCACTTGGGCGGTAAATGTGTCGCTGCAGCCGCGCAGCTCCGCCTTCGGCACTCGGCCGAGGATCTCGAAGCACCGTCCGCCCATGCCGGTGCCCTCGGGATCGACGCCGCGGATCACGCCCAGGTCCTCCGTGAGCAGCGAGTGACCGGGGTAGCTGGTCGGGAGGCAGCTCAGCACCTGGACCAGGCCCGGCTGCCCGTCGGGCACCGGCTCCAGCGTCACCGGGTCCCGCACGATCACCTCCGAGTAGATCGCCGCGTGCAGGTGATGGATCGGGTTCTCGAAATACACTCCGCCGACCTGCTCGACCATGCCGTAGAAATTGATCACCCGCTCGACCCCTGTCGCCGACCGGACCCTCTCGCGGAACGCGCCCGGGTCGACCGCCGCGTCCTGCAGCTTTTTCCAGCCGCCCGAGTGCACCAGGATGCCGCCCGGCAGGTCCAGCCGCCGTCCCGACCGCTCCAGGGCCTGTACCAAGTACTGCCACACCATGAACGTGAAGCCGAACAACAGCACCCGCTGTCCGGCGGCCTGATCCAGGTAGGCGCGCAGCCCTTCCTCGTCCAGGCTCATGTCCTCCCGCAGCGCGTAGAAGGGCCGGCGCCCGAACTGCGCCAGGCCGAG
>JBGPMX010000678.1:0-3302 GCA_041487215.1 Planctomycetia bacterium
CCTCGGCCTCATCCACCAGCTCGATTCCCACCTCCTCGAGGGCCGAGAGCAGGTTGTCCAGCTTGTCCGGGCTGCTCGCCTCATCCGGCAAGTAGTCGTTCACCTGGTCGTACGTCAGGAAGCCCTTGTTCTTCCCTCGGTGCACCAGCGACTTCAGACCATCATCCATCTTTTCCATTTGCGATCCCCCTCCGAACCGACGTGGACAGACCGGGTTCCATTCGGCATGTGGAATTCTACGCAGCGCGTAAAGGGCGTCGAATCGAAGTGCCCAGCGGCTTGCGAAGCAGCAGCCGACTAACAGCAACGGCCGTACCGGGATGCGCGAGACGTCGCTCCGCCACGGCCGCCAGTTTCCGTGTCCTGTGTCCTAAGTGCTTTTTTACAAATGCTTTGTGGTTGAAGATTGCGGGGCGGTGCGATGGCTGGGGTACCGGGACGGATGTCCCCGTCGCGATGCCGACGCGGGCAAAGAGCCAACGTCGCCGCCGCAACGTGGGGAAATTGCCACACTGGCTGGGACATCCTTGTGAGACAGTTGCAGGCGAAATACGTTCGCGTCGGGCCGGGTGGATCGTGCGGAAACCGCCGGTCCCGGCGACGCTCGCTGCGAGGGATCGAATATCAGAAGACTCGGCACAGGCTGCCGCCGTCCACGACCAGGACTGCTCCCGTGATGTAGCTGCCCGCGTCGCTGGCCAGCAGCAGGGCGGGTCCCGCCAGTTCGCGCGGCTCACCCCAGCGACCGAGTGCCGTGCGTTCCGCAAATGCCTTCTTCTGCTCATCCGTGAGCAGGCTGCCCGGCAGATCGGTCAGGAAGGGGCCTGGAGCGATGCAGTTGACGGTGATACCAAACGCACCGAGATCGAGCGCGCTGGCCCGTGCCAGCCCGATGAGCGCCGATTTGGTCGCGGAGTAGGCGTTGCGCCCCTCCTTGGACGCCAGCCCCATGATGGACGAGATGTGGATGATCCGGCCCCAGCGCCGCTCTTTCATTTGCGGTGCCAGCGCTCGGCTGAGGGCCATGCAGGAGCTCAGGTTGATTTCCAGGATCCTGTCCCAGTCCTCGTCCCGGATCTCGTCGATGCCTTGCGGCAAGTTCGTGCCCGCGTTGTTCACCAGGATGTCCACGCGGCCCATCTTGGCGAGCGCGTCGCGCGCCAGGCGTTCCACGTCGCTGCGGCGTGCTACGTCGGCGACGAAGTACGCGCCGCGGCGTTCGGTGCCGGCGAGGATAGCGGACAGCGCGGCCTTGAGCTCGACCTCGTGCCGGCTGCTGATGATCACGTCGGCGCCGGCCTCGGCGAAGCCGCGTGCCATTGCTTTGCCCAGCCCCTTGCTCCCGCCCGTCACCAGCGCCACGCGCCCGGACAAATCGAACAGCTTGTTCATGGTTGCTTTCCCCTGTGGTTTGGCTTCCGCGGCATGGTTTGCCTCTGGTCGATCCGGCTCGTCGCCTGTTATATAGGGAGCGTGCTCCGATCGCCACGGCTCTTGCGTATTGCCTTACTCAGGAGTGGATGATGCCGCGGATTCATGGGTTGCTCATCACCGTCGGGGTCCCGCGTTCCGCGGCTGCGCGGGCAGCCCGTCCATTTGATCAGTCTCGGGTTTTCTTACTGCATGCGGTGATCCTGTGCGTGGCGGTCCTGTGCGGCCCCGCCGCGGCGGCTCCAGTCGCGGACGACGAGACGGTCCGGCTCGGCAAAGGCCCGCATCTTTTGCTGGATGACCAACTCTGGGCCGAGAACGGGGGCGCGATCCGGCGCGTGAATGCTCCGCGGCGAACCCTGGGCGCGGCGGTGGTGACCGGGCCGGAGGACAAGAACTTTCAACCGTACATGACCGTCCTGCGCGACCCGGACACCGGCCGGTTCCGCATCTGGTACGACGTCGCGGTGAGCGGCGGCCAGTCGCATATCGCCACGATGGAGTCCGAAGACGGTGTGCACTGGATCCGGCCCCACCGCGTGCTCGAGGACCCCGCGAAGATCGTCTTCGGGGTGAGTGTGCTGGACGAAGGCCGGGCGTTCGCGGACCCGGCGCGCCGCTTCAAGCTGGCGTGGTGGAACGGCGGGCTATGCATCGCGCACTCGCGCGACGGGCTGGGCTGGACGGCCGAATCGACCGAGCCACGTTTGACCGGCATCAACGACATCCTGTCGATCGCGCGGGATCCGATCCGCGCGCGGTACCTGGCGGTCTTCGGCATGCCGTCCCGTCCGGAGGACGGCTACACGGGAAAAACCGCGAACGCGCGCGAGGGCTATCGCCGGTGCGTGGGGCAGAGCACGAGCACGGATGCGGTGCACTGGGAGCCGGCGCGGCGGATCATCGCGCCGGACAGCAAGGACGACGGGATTACCGAGTTCTACAGCATCGGCGGCGTGCTGGCACGCGGCGACCTGCTCGTCGGCTTGCTCAAGGTCCTGCGCGACGATCTGCCGGCCGATCCCGGCGGCCCCGTGGCCGGCATCGGCTATACCGTACTGGCATGGACACGGGACGGAACCCACTGGGAGCGGGACCGCGTGCCGTTCTTTGACCGCAACCCCGCCGCCGGTTCTTGGGATCACGCCATGGCGTGGATGGACTACCAGCTGCCTGTGGCGGACGAGCTCTACCTGTATTACGGCGGCTATGCGCGCGGGCACAAGGTGGAGCGGTTCAGCGAGCGGCAGATCGGCCTGGTCCGGCTGCCGCGCGATCGCTACGTGGCCTGGGAAGCCGGCGCGGGTGAGGCGACGCTGCGGACGCGGCCGGTGACGCTCGACGCTGCCGCGATGACCGTCAACGCGGACGCATCGCGCGGAGCGCTGGGCGTGCAGATTGAGGAACTCGGCGGCACGCCGATCGCCGGGTTTGCCTTCGCCGATTCGCAACCGGTCCGCGGCGACGCGCTCGCTGCGCCGCTGCGCTGGCGGCGGCCGCTGAGCCAGCTGCGCGGCAAGCCCGTGCGGATCGCGTTCCGGCTGCGCGATGCGCGGCTGTTCGCGTTCGACCTCGAGTAAAGGACGTGAAGAGAGAGCTCTCCAACGTGCATCGGCCGACCCGAGACCAGATCGCGGCGGCGCGGGGCAAGCGCCTACGCGATGTGCTGGAGCCCGGCCTGTGCGTGCTCTTTTGCGGGATCAACCCGAGCCTCTATTCCGCGGCGGTCGGGCATCACTTCGCGCGGCCGGGCAATCGGTTCTGGCCGGCGCTCCATGCCTCGGGCTTTACCAACCGGCTGATTTCCCCGTTCGAGGACGCGCAACTGGTGCGTTACGGCGGTGGGCTCACGAACATCGTGGGCCGCGCGA
>JBGPMX010000679.1:0-3301 GCA_041487215.1 Planctomycetia bacterium
AACCGGCATAAAAACCCGATGCACATTTTCATCAGCCCACCCCCGACCCCTCACCCCACGCTCGCACCTAGGATCCATGAGAGGGCTCTCGCGGGGCAAGGGGAGTAAGTGCCCCGGCGACAGAACATTAGCAAGCGGGGGCCTGCTCCATCAGCACGATGCGCGGGCGAAGGACCGCTCGCTCCCCATCGCGCTCCGCAACCGCCAACAGGGTTCCCAGGCGGTCGTAGAGCGCAAACTCTTGGGCCGGCGGCGACGCACCGACCTCGGGTGCAAGCGGGATCGGGCGTCCGTGCATGACATCCTCGAGCTGGTCCTCGCGCACCTCGACCGGCGGCAGCTTCGCGACCGCGGCCGACGCCGGGAGCATCCGGTCGGCCACGTCTTCCCCGCGGACGCCGAGCGGTGAAATCGCTTCATCGAGCCGGAACGGCCCCACCGCCGTGCGCACCAACCGGCTCAACACCGCGCCGCAGCCCAGCCGTTCGCCGATGTCTCGGGCAAGCGACCGGATGTAGGTCCCCGAGCTCGAGCGAATCTCGAGCTCCGCGATCGGGAACTCCCATCGCGTGCACACCAGCCGCTCGATCGTCACCGAGCGCGCAGCAAGCGGCACGGCATGGCCCGCGCGAGCGAGTTCGTACGCACGGCGACCGTGCACGTGCACGGCCGAATACTGCGGCGGCACCTGAGCGATCGCGCCGCGAAACTCGGCGAGCACCTGCTCGAAGAGAGACCGGTCGACAGGTCCCTGGAACGCCGCATCCTCGGGCTCCGCCTCGAGGTCGTGGGTGGCGCTGCGCTGGCCGAGCCGGAGCGTGGCGGCATACTCCTTGGTCATCTGCTGCACGAAGGGGACGAGACGGGTCGCCGGCCCGAAGCACACGACCAGCACGCCTGATGCCATGGGATCGAGCGTGCCGGCGTGCCCAACTTTGACTTTGGGCAGAAGCCGGGTTATGTGGTTGAGTGCGTGGCGCGATGTGATGCCGGGCGGCTTATCGAGAACGAGTAGACCCGCGGAATTCTTTGGCATAGCCGGTATCACGAACGAGTTAGCGCGACTTGCGACCGGGCGGCCTGTTTCTTGATATGATCCGGGCTGGGACCCGCGGCGTCCATTCCCCAGCGATACCTGATGGCACTCATGAGCACTCTCGCCGAACGCATGACCGATTACGCCCTCGGGCTGCGGTTCGAAGACCTGCCCGGTCCGGTCGTGCACGAGGTCAAACGCCGGCTCATGGATTCGCTCGCCTGTGCGCTGGGAGCGCTCGACGAGCCCGCGCCGCGGATCGCCCGGCGCGTGGCCGGCCGGGTGCGCTGCGAGCCTTCGGTGCGGTTGATCGCCGGCGGCGGGTCGAGTCCCGAGCTGGCCGCGTTCGCGAACGGCGTGCTCGTGCGCTACCTCGACTTCAATGACACGTATCTCTCACTCGAGCCGGCTCATCCGAGCGACAACCTGCCGGCGGTGCTGGCCGTGGCCGAGGCCGCCGGGCGGAGCGGCCGCGACGCGATCGTGGCCGCGGTGCTGGCGTACGAGCTGCAGTGCCGGCTGTGCGACGCGGCGAGCATCCGTGCGCGCGGCTGGGACCACGTGACGTACGGGTCGTTCTCGACGGCGCTCGCCGCGGCGAAACTGCTCGGCTGCGACGCGCGGGCGACCGTGCACGCGCTCGGACTGGCGGGCGTCGACGGTGTCGCGCTGCGTCAGACGCGCGCGGGTGAGCTGTCGATGTGGAAAGGCTGCGCGTTCGCGAACGCGGCACGCAACGGCGTCTTCGCCGCCCTTTTGGCGGCCGACGGCATGAGCGGGCCCGCGCCGATCTTCGAGGGCGTCTTCGGGTTCCACAAGCTGGTCTCGGGCCCGTTTGATGTGCCCGCCTGGGGGGGCGGGGCCGAGCCGTTCATGATCACGAAGACGCACATCAAGTTCTGGCCCGCCGAGTACCACGCGCAGAGCGCGATCGAGGCGGCGCTCGAGCTGCGCGCGCAGATCCCGGCCACGGAAGCTATCGAAGCCATCGACATCGACTCGTTCGATGCCGCCGTCGACATCATCGGATCCGAGCCGGAGAAGTGGCGGCCCCAGACCCGCGAAACGGCCGATCACAGCCTGCCCTATTGCGTGGCTGTCGCCCTGGCCGACGGCCGGGTCGGCCACGATCAATTCAGCCCGGATCGGTTCCACGACCCCGCGCTCATCGATCTGGTCGCGCGGGTGCGGGTGCACCGTAACGCGGCGCTGTCCCGGCGCTATCCGGCCGGCATTCCCAACCGGCTGCGCATTCGGCTGCGGGACGGCCGCGCGCTGGTGCGGGAGGTCGAGTTCCCGCGCGGGCACGCGCAGAACCCGATGAGCGACGCCGAGGTCGAGGACAAATTTCGCGCAATGGCGCGCCCGTACTTGACCCCCGTGTCTTGCGATCCGCTGCTCCAGCTCATCTGGCGGTTCGACCAGCTCGAGCGTGCTGCGGACGTCGTCGGCCGCCTGACCGATGCGCTGGCTGCACACGGCAAACCAGGAAGCGATTCATGAAGGGCAAAGCGCGACGCGCGGCTCGTACGACCAAAAAGCCAACGCGGAATCCCCAAGCCGCGAATACCGCATGTTCACCCGGCGCGGCGCTGCGCCAGCTCATCCAGTCCGGCGCCCGGCAGGTGCCGGGCGCGTTCAACGCGCTGACGGCGCGCATGGCCGAGCGCGCCGGTTTTCAGGTAATCTATCTCTCCGGAGCCGCAATCTCCGCCGGCCTGGTCGGCGTGCCGGACGTCGGCTTGCTGACGCTCAGCGAGATCGCGGAGCAGACCCGGTACATCACGGCCGCCGTGACGCTGCCGCTCATCGTCGACGGCGACACCGGCTTTGGCGAACCGGTGAACGTGGAGCGCGCCGTGCGGATGCTGGAGGCGGCCGGCGCGGCAGCGATCCAGCTCGAGGACCAGCGGCTGCCCAAGCGGTGCGGCCACCTGTCGGGCAAGGAGCTGGTGAGCACCGCGGAGATGCAGGCGAAGGTCCGTGCAGCGGCAGCGGCGCGCCGCGAACCAGGCTTCATGATCATTGCGCGCACCGACGCACGCGGCGCGGGGGGGTTCGACGAGGCGGTGGCGCGGGCGCAGGCATACCGCGCAGCGGGCGCCGACGCGATCTTCCCCGAGGCGCTCGAGTCGGCGGACGAGTTCGCCCGGCTCCGCCGCGCGGTGGACGGCCCGCTCGTGGCCAACATGACCGAGTTCGGCAGGAGCCCGCTGCTGGGATTCGACGAGCTGGCCGCCATGGGTTATTCTCTAGTGCTCTACC
>JBGPMX010000680.1:0-3296 GCA_041487215.1 Planctomycetia bacterium
AGCCGGAGCGCGGCCTCGAGGACGGGGCGGCTCATGCGGCACCGCCTTCCGCGGGCGGGCGCGCGATCCAGCGCAGCCATCGGTCGCACCCGGCGCAGCGGAGAGACGCGTGGTGTGGCCCGGCACCCGGGCCGATGACGGTCGCGGTCGCACCGCAGCTCGAACACGAGGGATCGGGTGGACGTAACGGCGCGCCGCCGTCTTGCTCGGCGCGCGGGTGGACGATATGATCCATGGTGCACTCCACGATCACGCGCGGTCCGCTCTTGCTCGCCAGCTCGTACGGTCGCGCGGCCTATGATCCATGCCCGCCCGGTGCCGGGTGACACCCCGGCGCCGGAGCTCGGGCGGTATCTCCCGGCTACACGCCTCTTGCCGCAAGCCTCGCCGCCGCTCGCTCGCTGGCGCGCCGGCGCTGAATCGTCGTGCGCGGGGCCGGTGGCACGGTGGTGCCAGCGAGACCGGCGCGCTCGGCCAGCGCCTCGAAGAACTCGGCTAGCCAGCGGCGCGAAGTCATGGCCGTGCCGCCCACGCACGTGACGCGTAGGCGAACGCCACGCAGCCCGCGCGATCCCCAGCGCCAGATCGTCGAGGGGGCGCATCTGCGTCCGCCCCGGCGGCGGGGCACCCACATGGCGGCCTGGGCGAGCGGTCGCAGGTCATCTAGGTCGTCTTCGGCGAGTGGCGTGAAATGTGGAGTCGTAAGCATCGGCCTGCCCTCAAATCGTGTAATTCACAATGTTGGGCAGTATGCCGAGTGGATCTTAGAAGGTCTTACCGATGATCCTTTGAAATGACTTTGGTGGGGATTTGCTCGTAAACGTGACTCACCGGCGATTCTCGCGCCTACGGTTTCTCGATGGCCGGGGCTTCTTTAGTTTCCTGCGACGCCGTGAGACACCAGCTTTTCGCGTGAGCTGGTAGCCAGCTCCACTGATTCCAACCGCGCCGATCCCTAGAGGAGCGATCAAACCATTCAGCTCATTGATGGCGTTGTACACTCTGCCGTCGCTTACCTCGTTCTGGAAGGTGACGTTCCAGAACCCGATGAGTTCCTCGAGAGTACAGTATCGATCGCGAGCATCAGCCAAGCGGCGAAGCAATTCCCAAGGCACCCTCTTTCCAGCAAGCGAAACGGGCTTCCTGTGGCGAGTGACGATGTACCGCTCGGTGTCGAAGATCAGACCCAGATAGCTAGCTTCGTCGCGAGTTGGCAGCTGGTCTTTTGACGCGACTGGCTGTTGCGGGCCCGATGATTCAGCTTCTTGCGGCGTTTCGGCTCCGGGAGCCATTGGTCGCTCAGCTTCCCACCTCACGACCTCGAGCGCGCGGACGAGCGCCTCGAACGCCGCTTGCTGTAAACCATGATCCATCTCGAACGTTCCGCTCACCGGATGTTGGGCGGCTTTGAACGTTTCCAGCATGCGGTAAACCGCGACCATCGCGGCGTCTCGCTTTACCGGATCAGTGATGCGCGGTTCGATGGCTGTCTGGTAGGTCCTCAGCCAGCTGCTTAACGCTTCCTGGCTGTCGAAGCCGGGCTTACCCGACAGTCCCGGGAGCGCGGCCTCCATGCAACAAAAGAGCCACTCGAGAACATCACGTGGCGCGTGATCCCGGAGAATCGGCCAAGCGATGAACGTGGCGTACAGAGCTTTGTCCGAAGGCATGGGCTTGTCCTGGGGAAGCGGCTGTGGCGGCGTGGCCGTCTGCGGCCGGTGGGGGCAGGTCGGCAGGTCGGCCCGAAAGACAACGCAGCGGCCGAAGCCTGCGGCGTCGAAGAGCTCGCGCGTGCGTTGGACGTCTTTCGTTGTCTCCTCGCTCCGCTTGATGTTGGTCAGGCGGAACGCGCCGTTCTGCCCGCTCTTTGCCATAAGGTCGTCATCGCTCGCCTCGGCACCGTTCGCTCTGATAAGGGTCTCCATCCACTGTCTGAGAGAAGTGTCGACGTCCTCTGGGGTTGCACCTTCCGCGGGTGCCAACTCCAGCTCGATCCTCTTGACACGTTGCTCGGGCGGCTCCCACAGCTGCATCGCCCAGTCAGCGATGTCAAGGAACAGGAAGCTTCCCATCGGGAGTCCGTAGACCTTCACCCATCCATTGGCGATCGCGCTGGCAAGCTCGTCGAAGTTCTTGCGGCCGAGCCAGGGCGCATTCGGATCGAAGCCCAACTGCTCGGCGGTCGCTTCCTCGATCGAGAAACCAGAAGACGTGTTGGCTGACATGGGTTCACCTTGCCTTTCTCGGGCCGACCTGGCCGGTGACGTGGGGCAAGGTGATTCCCACGTGCACCGGCCGGGCCGCTCGCCGGGGATCAGCCGGCTCACCCGTTCCCTGATTGTACCGAGCTACCCGAGCTGTGCCATGATCGTCGCTGCCTTCTGTTGATCGATCTCCGCGTACACTTCGGTCACCGCCGCCGACCGGTGGCCGAGCACGACGCGAGCGGCCTCGAGCCCGAACTCCTTGCGGATCCGCGTGCCGGCGTTGTGTCGCAGCTGGTGCGGGTGCCAGTGGGGCACAAGCTGCGGCTCGGCGCCGCGGGCCGCCGCGTCCTTCGTCAGCTTCGCGTTCACCGCCGCGAGCGCGTAGTCGATCGCGCGACGGTAGGATTCGCGCGTATAGCGCTCGAGCGGGGGCCGCCCGCGGTGCCTCTTGGGTCGCCGCGCGGACTGGCTCGGGGTCATCGGCGTCTTGCGCGCCTTGCGCCGCGCGGCGTTCCGTTCCGCCTCGGCTTCCGCGGGCGAGAAGAGGTAGGCAGCGAGGTCGGTGCGGAGCCACGGCGTCAGCAACTGCTGGGCGCGCGGCCCGAGGTACACTACGCGCTCGTGTCCGTGGTGCTCGGACTTGTGGCTCTCGGGGCGATAGGCCCAGATCTTGCCGCTGGTCTCGAGGTCGCGGCCGCGCACGATCACGAGCTCGCCCGGCCGCATGCCGGAAAGCGATTGCAGGTGGATCATCGCCGCGACCTGCCGGCTCACGTAGGGCAGGATCGCATCGACGTGCGCCTCGGGCACGGGTTTCACCGGCGCCGACTCGCGGGCCTCGGTGCGGCCGGCGCGCAGGCCGGCCACGGCTCGAAGCGCCTCGTGCACGCTCGACGCGACGAGCTCGTTCTCGACGCCCCAGCGGACCGCGCGGCGAATCCGATCGATCTGATGATTGATGCTGCCGCGGCACAGGCCGGCGTCGATCATCGCCTGGCGGACGGTTTTGAGCGCCACGGGCCCAAACTCGGAAACGAGGTGGTGCCCGTAGAGTCGCTTGAGAGGACGGATCGCCGCGAGGATGCAATG
>JBGPMX010000681.1:0-3295 GCA_041487215.1 Planctomycetia bacterium
ACATCCGGTTTTAGACCGGAAGCGGTTCGGCGCCCTCAGACCTCTTCGGCGGAGGGCACGCTCGCGGGCTGCTCCGGAGCCGCCGGCGCACACTCTACCGGGCTCCGGTCCCGACCATCGCCCGCGCCGGGCGTTGCGGCCGCCGCACGCGCGTCGTCACGGGCCCGGAACGCGCCGAGCACGAAGTACGTCACCGCACCGCTGATGGCCCCCGCGGCCAGGTTCGTCAGCACGACGATCGCCGGATACAGGTACGCCTCGCCACGTGCGCCCACGAGCCACATCGCGGCGAATTCGGTGGACGTCCGTGTCACTGCCAGCAAGAGCCCGAGGAACGCATAGAACCAGACGGAGCGCGGGAAACGGCGTGCGGCCGGCCAGGCCAGGTCGGTGAATAGGCCGGGCGCCGCGTGCTTGAAGATTTCGAGCACCCCGTATTTGCCGTCCCCCTGCAAGTAGCCGAGCACCCCCATGATCGTCCCGGCGGTGGTGGCTCCCCAGCGGCTGTAGGTGCGCTCCGCGGCCACGATATACAGCGGGTAAAAGAAAATCGTTTTCCAGCCGGGCAGGAAGGGGAGGCCCGGCAGCACCTTGAGCATCTTGAGCGACATCATCGCCAGCGCCACGCCCGAGATCACCGAGACGTCGTGCACCATGCGGTCTTCGATCGGCTCGCCCTGCTCGACGTGCCGCCGCGCGCGATCCAGGTTGCGGTCGATCGTTTCCACGAAGAAACCGACGTCGCCGCGCAGCAGCCTGCCGATCGCCGCGAGCGGCGAGGGGCCGGCGGGCTCGTGCGCAACTGGGCTATCCGGCAGCGAGCCGCCTGCGGGCGCTGCGGCTGGGCCGCGTTCGTCCCCCTCGGGCACTTGGGCAATGACGCTGCCGCGCCCCGCCGACTCGGACTCTTGTTCGGCTGCATTGCGTTGCCCTCGGCCTTCGCCCCGCCCGCGTCCTCGGCCGCCCCCGCCCCCGCCCCCCCCGCCCCCGCGCCGACCCCCGCCCATGCCACGCCGCTCGATGCCCCCCATCAGGGCCAACGTCGTGTCGATCGAATGCACGAGCAGACGCGGGAGCCCGAAGCCGCGCAGCCCCTCGACCAGGTCATTGGGCCGGCCCGTCATCCGCACCACGGCGGAGACGAGCACCAGCGTCATGATCTGCAGGCACATGAGCAGTGCCGTTTCGAGCCCGGTCAGGTTGAGCGGGATGGCTCGCGTGTTCGGCAACGGTTGCCACCAGCGCACGTCGTCAGCATCGGCGGTGCCGTTCGGAAGAAACACGTAGCACGCGATAAGAAATGCGTAGAGCCAGCGCAGCCGCAGCGCCGCGCGCAGAATGTCTCGGGGCGAGACCCGAGCGATCAGCAGCACCACGACTTGCAGGGCGAGCAGTGCCGGCACGACGTACCAGCGCAGCGCTCGCGCCGGTGCCCACGCGGGCACGGCAAAGACGGCCAGCGACACCAGGAGCAGGTACAGCACCTTGGCGCGGGGGAAACTGCGGCGCTCGGATTCAGCGGGTTGGCTCATACCGGACACGCGAGCTCGAGGGGCGAGGGTCGTTGTGCTTGCCCGGCTCTACTGCTGCTCGGTCCCCTCCTGGCCGTCCTTGCTGCCCATCGCCCACCACACCTTCGTGTCGATGGAGCTTGTGACGAACCGCACTTGTCCGTCGAGCATCAGGACGTTCACGCCCCCCGGGTGTTCGCTCCGAGCCGTGTAGATGCCGCTGCAATCGAACTCGCCACAGCCCCCTTCCAGGCAGTCGAAGTGCACGGAGTTCGGCGGCAGGATGGTGTTGAACAGAGCGAACGTGTTGTGTCCCACGACCCAGTGCCGGCCGGCATGGGTGCGCTGGTTGCCCGAGGGAGGTATGGTGAGATTGCTACGCGCCCAGGTATCGCAGGCGGTGATGATCGAATCGACCGCGCCGGGGGCCAGAATGCCGACCGCGCGCACACCGCCCGGCCAAGTGAGCGATGTGTTGCTAAAGACGTCGCCGTTGGTGTGCTTGCCGGGGTTGTTGGACCCCTTGGTCCGCTCGGAGAAGGCGATGGTGTTCGTCGTGCCGTCGGTCACCTCGCGCAAACCGCACTTCGAGTTGCACCAGAACGGTCCGCGGCTATCGCGCGGGCTGCCGGTGCCGTAGCGCGACGTGTCCCCCTCGCTGGCCACGTAGTTCTGGCCGGGAAATGGTTTGCCAAAGCTTGTACCCTGCTTGCCGGTGAACGGATCGCTCGGGCAGATGAAAGCGTCGATGGGGGTCATGAAGGCGGTGCTGTTGCGGTTGCCGGGCCCACCGCCGCCGCAGTTGGTGCTCGAATCCGTGCGGTAGCTCGTGTGCTCGAAGTTGAGACTGTTGTAGACGTCGCTCCTTTCCAAATACGGGAGCAGCATGGAGCTGACGCTGAACGAACCCCAGTTCTCGAGCGTGGTGATCGGGGTGGTCATGTTGCAGTGGGTCTGCACGTTGCCCGGGGGCAGAACGTTGTGCGTCGCGATGTAGTTGTGCAGGGCCAGGCCGATCTGTTTCAGATTGTTGCGGCACTGGGTGCGCCGGGCAGCCTCCCGTGCCATCTGCACAGCGGGGAGCAACAGCGCGATCAAGATGGCGATGATCGCGATGACGACCAACAACTCAATCAGCGTGAAGGCTCGACGCTCGCGCATTCGCATGTCTGACCCCTTTTCAGCGAAACGAAATCTACTAGAGGTAATGAAGCCGACAGTTAGCAAGGAGCCGGACGACCGCGCGGCGCAGCGTGCCACCCCGACGCGGTCAGCCGAGAAGAATCATTGTTCATGCCGATTATCGTCGGGTACGAATTCGCCGCCGGAGTTGACCGTTCCCTTCACTCCCGGCGGCGGTGGGTTCTCCTGGACCTTTTTGGCGATCTTCTCCTGGTAGGCGGTAGACGCCGGATCGTGTTCGCTGGTAACCGGGTTGCTCTTCGCGCCGCCGCCACAGCCGGACAGGCCCATGCACGCGAGCGCGGTACTCAAGGCAAGCGAGCAGCTTACGAGACGAGATGGTGACATGTTCCGCGGATACTCCTTAAGCCGGTGGGGCGGCGCGGCGGTGTGCTCCGTAGAGGCGACACTCTAGTCCCTCATGGTCACATACGCGCGACCGCTCGTCAACCATCTGCTGGACCATTTTTCGTGCTACACGCGGGGGGCCATCGCCTTGGTCTTGGATTTGCAGGGAGGCGTGCGGTGTACCGCACGGCCCCGCTTGCTCCCGGGATCCATGAGGCGAAGCAAGCGTGGGGCGAGGGGAGACGAACGTCCGG
>JBGPMX010000682.1:0-3293 GCA_041487215.1 Planctomycetia bacterium
ATGTACAACCGCGTGGTGCTGCGGCGGTTGGGCATGCCCGAGCCCCGCACCTGGGTGGATCTCGGCGCGCCGCAATACAGCGCGCGGGGAGCGGGGTGGGTGGGCGCGGCCGATCCTCGCCAGAGCTCGAGCGTGCACGTCATCTATGAAAACATCCTGCAGGCATACGGCTGGGACAAAGGTTTCCGAGTGCTCATCCGCCTGGCGGCAAATGCGCGCGGTTTCGAGCGCGAGTCGGCGGGCGTGCCCCGGCAGGTGCAGATCGGCGAGGTCGCCTGCGCGCCGGTGATCGACTTCTTCGCGTTCAGCCTCATCGCGCGCGAAGGACGCGACACGATCGGCTTCGTGCTCCCCGAGGGCCTGACGGTCATCACGCCCGACGCGGTCGCGATCGTGCGCGGGGCGCCGCACCGTCCAGTGGCCGAGGCGTTTCTGCGGTTTCTGCTCTCCGAGGAGGGGCAGAAGATCTGGGTGCTGCGGCACGGCGTGCCCGGCGGCCCGCTGCGCTATGACTTGGGGCGCCCGAGCATCCTGCCGCGGCTCTATGAACTGCCCGCCGAGGCGTCGGCGGTGACGATCCATCCGTTCCGCATGGCGGCGGCGCTGCGCTACGACAGCGGCACCGCAAGCCGGCGCTGGAACGTGCTCAACGACCTCATCGGCGCCGTGCTGATCGACAGCCACACCGAGCTGCGTGACGCCTGGCACGACACGCTCGCCGTTCGCGACAACGCGGACCTGCTCGCCGAGCTGACGCGTCCTCCGTGCGCCGAGGCGACGCTGGCCGGGCTTGCCGAGTCGCTGCGCGAAAGCCCGCGCGAACGGGTCCGGCAGATCGACGCCTGGCTCGAGGCGGCGCGGCGGCGCTACCGGGGCGTGGCAGACCAGGCGTCGCGCAGGACCGCCTCATGACCGCAATCTACATCCGCCAGCTCTGCAAGTCTTACGGGCCGAGCGTGGTCGTTGATGACGTCTCTCTGGAAATTCTCGAAGGAGAGCTCTTCTTCCTGCTCGGTCCGTCCGGCTGCGGCAAGACGACGCTGCTCCGCGCGATCGCCGGATTCGTCGTCCCGGACCGCGGCGAGATCCACTTCGGCGACCGCCTGATGAACGCCGTGCCCGCGCGCGACCGGGGGACGGGCATGGTCTTCCAGAGCTACGCGCTTTGGCCGCACATGACCGTCGCGGAGAACATCGCGTTCGGCCTCGACGTGCGGCGCGTGCCGCGGCGCGAGCGCGACCAGCGCGTGGCCGACGCGATCGCCCAGGTGCGGCTTACGGGACTAAACCGCCAGCGTCCGGCGCAGCTCTCCGGCGGCCAGCAGCAACGCGTCGCACTGGCGCGCGCCCTGGTGGTCCGGCCTCGCGTGCTGCTGCTCGACGAGCCCCTGTCCAATCTGGACGCGCGGCTGCGCGGCGAGATGCGCGAGGAGATCCGGCGCATCCACGAGGAGACGCGGATCACCACGGTCTATGTGACGCACGATCAGAAGGAGGCCCTGGCCCTGGCCGACCGCATGGCGGTGATGGACCGCGGTCGGCTGGTCCAGCAAGGCAGCCCGCGCGAGATCTACCTGCGGCCGCAGAGCGCCTTCGTTGCCGGCTTTCTGGGCGAGACGAACCTGCTCGAAGGGACGGTCGGCCAGGTCGAAGGGGACCAGGTCACGGTGACGACGCCCCTGGGCACGGTGCGCGGCACGGCCGAGGCGGGCACGCTCGCCCCCGGCGCCGCTGCGCTGTGCTGCATCCGCCCCGAATCCGTGCGGATCGCGGCGGCGGGCAGCAACGGCCCCAACCGGTTCCGGGGTACGGTCGAGCGCGAGTTCTTCTTCGGCGAGCTGCGCCACCTGCGCGTCCAGAGCGGCGGCGCCGTGCTCCTGTCTTACCGTTTCCCGCTGCAGAAGGACCGCTTCGAACCCGGTTCGAGCGTCGGCTTTGCCATCGACCCCGCCGACGTGGTGGTGGTCCCCACCGGGAGTCGCTCGTGAAATACTTCATCCTGGGTGTGCTGGTCCTCTTCCTGCTCTACCCCATCGCCTACATCATTCCCGGCGCGCTCGCCG
The DNA here is from genome assembly GCA_041487215.1 of Planctomycetia bacterium. Classification (GTDB taxonomy): domain Bacteria; phylum Planctomycetota; class Planctomycetia; order JALXBF01; family JBGPMX01; genus JBGPMX01. The sequence continues at coordinate 2,064 of JBGPMX010000682.1, forward strand.
ATCGCACGGAGCCGTACTCGGCGGAGCTCGTGTCCGCCGGCGACCATCCCGATCGCGTGGCCACCGTGCTGCTCAGCGAGACCGAGCTCGGCGTGGAGGGGGCGGTGCGCGCCACCGCGCGGACACCGGCCGTCGTGGCCCGCGGCTTGACGCTGCCGGATGCCCTGGCCCTGCTGCGGTCCGTCCGAGCCGCGGGGGGGACGCTGCGGCTCGAGGGAACGCTTCGCCCCACTCTCTTCTACGTCCGGCAGGTGTTCCAGAACCCGTACATCGGCGAATGCCTGCTCGCCAGCCTGACGGTTGCCTGTGCCACGACCGTGCTGGCCACGCTGCTCACCCTGCCGCTCGCCGTCTGGGTGGTGCGGTACCGCTTTCCCGGCCGGGCGCTCCTGGGCGCGCTCGTCCTGGTGCCGCTTGTGCTGCCGCCCTTCGTCGGTGCCATCGGATTCCGGCAAATCTTCTCGCGTTTTGGCACGCTCAATCTCTGCCTGATGAACGCCGGGCTCATCGACGGCCCGATCGACTGGCTGGGCGGGACGGGCCTCTGGGGCCTGGTGGCCATGGAGGTGCTGCACCTCTACCCCATCATGTATCTGAACGTGGCCGCGGCGCTGGCCAACGTGGACCCAGGGCTGGAAGAGGCGGCGCGCAACCTGGGAAGCTCGGAATGGACGCTGTTTCGCCGCATCACGTTCCCGCTCGTGCTGCCCGGCTACTTCGCGGGGGCCGCGATCGTTTTCGTCTGGGCATTTACGGACCTCGGCACGCCCCTGATCTTTGGCTACCGCCACGTGCTGGCGTACCAGATCTTCGACCGGCTGAGCGAAGCCGAATCGAACGCGCTGGGGTACGCGTTGGTACTGATGACCCTGGTGGTCACCACCGGCTTCTACGGCGTGGCACGCTGGTTCACGGCGCGGCGCCCGTACGTCATGCTGTCCAAGGGGGGGACCGGGCAGAGCCTGCGGCGCGCGGGCCGGTGGCGTAGCGCGGCCATCCTCGGCTACGGCGGCGTGCTCACGCTGCTGGCCGTTCTGCCGCACGCCGCGGTGATCCTGACCTCCGTGGCTGCCCGGTGGTCGTTCACCCCGCTGCCCAGCGCGTACACGGGCGAGTACTTCGTGCTCGCCATGACGCACAAGCTGGCGGCGCTCAGCATCCGGAACAGCGTGGTGTACGCGCTGGCCAGTACGGCGCTGGACGTTTTTCTCGGCGTCGCCATTGCGTACC
>JBGPMX010000683.1:0-3289 GCA_041487215.1 Planctomycetia bacterium
AGACGCGAGCGCGCGCGGCAACACGACCAGCACTCGCTCGGCGCTGCGCCGCGCAGGATTTCAGAACGAGATGATCCGCGCGAACCTGAACGGGCTCGCGCGGATCGTGCGCGGGCTGCGCTGGACGAGCCGGGCGTCGCTCTGGACGGGGTACGCGACGCACAACACCTACGGCGATACGGGCCGGGCGGAGAAGGAACGGTTCGTGCGTGAGGTGGTCGCCACGCGGCCCTGGCGGCTCGTCTGGGACCTGGGAGCGAACACCGGAACGTACTCGAGCATCGCCGCGGAGAACGCCCGCTACGTGGTAGCGATGGACAGCGACCAGCCGGCGGTGGACGAGCTCTACCGCGCGTTGAAGACGAGCGGCGCGACGTCGATCCTGCCGCTGGTGGCCGATATCGCGGACCCGTCGCCGAACCTGGGCTGGCGCTGCGCCGAGCGCAAGGGGCTCGTCGAACGCGGGCGGCCCGACCTGACGCTCTGCCTGGCTCTCGTACACCACGTCGCACTGCGTTCGAACATCCCGCTCCGCGAGTTCATCGACTGGCTGCACGGCCTGGGCACGAGCGTGGTGATCGAGTTCGTGGACCGGGCGGACCCGATGGTCCGAGCCCTCTTGGGGAACAAGCTGGAGCCGTACTCGGACTACGACGCCGCACTGTTCGAACGCTGGCTCGCGGACAAGTTCGACATCGCACGCCGCACGCCGCTGCCCGGCGGGACCCGCACGCTCTACTACGCGGTTGCGAAGACCGGGCGGCTTTCGTAGATTCATGCCCGCGGCCGATCACCTCTCCAGAGTCCCGAGCCGACTCGAAACGATGACCCAACGACGACGCCGCTTGGTCGACGCCGTGCACCTCTTCGTGCTCTGCGATTTCGCCCTGGCCCAGCCGCTCTTCGACAGCCTGTCGCACCGGCCGGCATTCCTGATCGATCAGGAGATCGGCCCGCTCGCGATCTCGCTCGTCGTGCTAACGCTCGCCGTGGTCATTCCCGGCGTGCTGGCCGCGCTGCGGCTGGGTGCGGCATGGCTGCTCGGGGAACGCGTCGGCGCTCGGGTGCAAAACACCCTGGTCTGTCTGCTCTCGACCGCCACGATCCTGGTCGTGCTGCGTAACCTGCACGTTTCGGGCATGTTCTCCGTGGCCGCGTCCCTGGCGATCGCCGCCGCCGCAACATTCGCCTACGCTCGTCTCACCGTCGCACGCACCGTCGTGACCGCGGCATCGGCCGCGATCGTCATCTTTCCCGCCGTCTTCCTGATGCGTTCGCCGATCGCATCCATTTTCCTGCCGCCGCCCGAGGAAAGGGACACGCGCAGCATGCGCGACCCGGTGCCGATCGTGATGGTCGTGTTTGACGAGTTCTGCGGGACAACGCTCATGGACGAGCACCACCAGATCGATCGCGTCCGCTACCCGAACATCGCGGCGCTGGCGGACGGCGCGAGCTGGTTCCGCAACGCCAGCAGCGTGCACGGCCGCACCGACCACGCGGTCCCGGCCATCCTGACCGGGAAGTATCCGGGCGAGTTCCAGCGGCCGACCGTGGCGGACCATCCCGCCAACCTGTTCACGCTGCTGCTGGCCACCGAGCGGTATCGCATGGTCGTGTTCGAACCGTTCACGCGGCTCTTCCCGGCGGCGGCCGATCGGGACATGTTCCGGCCGAAGCGTCTCGCCGAGCAGACCGGCGTGCTCGCCACGACCCTGCCCATCGTCTATCTGCACGATCTGTTCCCGTCGAGCCTGCCGTTCCAGCTGCCGGATATCCCGCCCGTCTGGTACAGCCTGCATGTCGACGTGAGCCTCCAGCCGGACAAGGCGTACGGCGTCATGCGCCACACATGGAACGGGCAACGCGACGCTCAGTTCGCCCACTTCCTGCGCTGCATCACGCCGTCCCCGGATCCCGCGCTCTACTTCTGTCACATCGTGGTGCCGCACTTCCCGTGGTGCTATCTGCCGTCGGGGCGCAAGTACTCGCTGGACAACGGCCAGCTCTGGCAGCCGTTCGGCGCCTTCGGAGATTTCGGCGAGGATTGGACGGACGACGATCTGGCGGTCCGGCACGCGCACCAGCGCTATCTGCTGCAAGCCGGTTATGCCGATCTCCTGATCGGTGAGCTCACGGACCGGCTGAGGGCAACCGACCTTTACGATCGCAGCCTGATCATCGTCCTGGCCGATCACGGCGTGTCGTTCCGGGCGAGCGAATCCCGGCGGATTGTGCAGGGGGCAAACCTGCCGGACATCGTTTCCATCCCGCTCCTGGTGAAATGGCCGGGCCAGCATGACGGCGTGGTGAGCGACCGCAACGTCGAGTCCATCGATGTCCTGCCCACGATTGCGAGCACGCTCGGGCTCAGCCCCGCTCCGGCCTGCGACGGCGTGTCGCTCGACGACACGGACACGCCCGAGCGGACCGAGAAGCGGTTCCAAACCTACGACAAGGTGATGAAACTTGACGCCGCGTTCGAGGACAAGTACCAGACGCTCGAGCACAGGCTGGCAATGTTCGGCTCGGGCGACAGACTGGAGAGCCTGTATCACATCGGCCCGCACAGCGAGCTCGTGGGCGAGCAAGTCGAGAGCTTCGAGGTGGGCGCCCCATCCCCAGTTCAGATCAAGCTCACGCGCCCGGACGGCCCGTTCCGCTACGAACCGGACGATCCCGCGCTGGTCCCCTGCTACCTGGTCGGCACCGTGGCCGGAGTGCCGGACGCGGCCCTGCCGGTGGAGCTGGCTATTGCCGTCAACGGCACGGTACGCGCCGTGACGCGGACGTACCGACTCGACGGCGCCCGCGACCAGTGGCGCGCGATGATTCCCGAAGATTCGCTGCGCGGCGGGGCGAACGATGTGGAGATCTTCGTGGTCACGACCGAGAACGAACGCCCCACCCTGCACCTCGCCTGGCGCAGCCCGGACCAGCGCGCCCTGGCTGCGCCGTAGAAAGAGGGTCGAGAGTCCAGAGTCGAGAGTCCAGAGCCAGCAAAACCCGCGAACCGCAGAGAACGCCGCGAAGACACGCCTGTTCGGCGCGGGTCTCCCGACCCCGCCGAGCCTGGCCGAACCCCTGTTCGGCGCGGGTCTCCCGACCCCGCCGAGCCTGGCCGAATGGTCTCCCCGCTGGCTCAACACCCCTCACCCCCGCCCCTCTCCCCACGCTCGCTCCTATGATCCACGAGAGGAGCTCCCGTGGGGCGAGGGGGGATGTGTGCGCGAAGAGAGGCTCTCCCATGAGGAGATGATGCGCGGAGGAGCTCCCGTGGGGCGAGGGG
>JBGPMX010000684.1:0-3252 GCA_041487215.1 Planctomycetia bacterium
CCTCAAGCTCAAGCGACCGATCACCTGAGCGCAGCGAGGCACGAGCGGAGCGCAGGATCTACCGTGTGGGCCTCTGCGCTCAACCACCGGGCGCGCCGAATTTGTCATCCTGAGCGGAGCGAAGGCTCTGCGCCCGAGTCAGGGAGATCCTTCGCCAAGCCTCAGGATGACAATTCAGGGAACGGCGTCGAATTAGGACACTCTCCTGGCTCGTGCTCGCATTGCCCTTACTGGTGCCGCGGTGTAAAATGCTGTGCTCGCTCCTGGTTCCGGGAAGCTCATGCAACGCACCGATATCCGCAATGTGGCGATCATCGCCCACGTCGATCACGGCAAGACGACGCTGGTGGATCAGATGCTGCGCCAGAGCGGCATGTTCCGCGCGTCGGAGCTGCGCGGCGAGCGGATCCTGGACTCGAACGATCTCGAGCGCGAGCGCGGTATCACCATCCTGGCCAAGAACATCGCTATCTCGTATTCAGGCGTGAAGATCAACCTGATCGACACCCCGGGGCACGCCGATTTCGGCGGCGAAGTCGAGCGAGTGCTCAAGATGGCGGATGGGGCGCTCCTGCTGGTGGACGCCTTCGAGGGCCCGATGCCGCAAACCCGGTTCGTGCTGAAGAAAGCGTTCGAGTGCGGGTTGCGACCGATCGTTGTCGTGAACAAGGTGGATCGTCCGGATGCACGGATCCAGGACGTGGTGAACGAGACGTTTGACCTCTTTGTGGACCTCGGCGCGGACGACGCGGCGCTCGACTTCCCGATCATCTACGCGTCGGGCCGGGATGGGTACGCGGGGACCGACCCCGCCAAGCTCGGCACGCTGATCGCGCCGCTGTTCGACATGATCCTCAAGCACGTGCCCGCCGCAGAAGCCGATGCGACGGCGCCGCTGCAGATGCTGGTCACCACGCTGGATTACAGCGATTACGTCGGCCGCATCGGCATTGGCCGGGTGTTCTCCGGCACGATTCGTCAAGGCCAGCGCGTCATCCTGGTGAAGCACGACGGCAGCCATGTGGTTGGTTCCGTGGTACAGCTGCTCGAGTTCGAAGGGCTGGGCCGCAAGCCGGTCGCGTCGGTCCCGGCCGGCGACATCTGCGCCGTCGTGGGGCTTGACGAGGTGGATATCAGCGACACGATCGCCGATGTGGAGACGCCGGTCGCGCTGCCGTCGATCCAGGTCGACGAGCCGACCCTGCACATGACCTTCCGAGTCAACGACTCGCCGTTCGCCGGCCGGGACGGCAAGTACGTGACCAGCCGGCAGCTGCGCGAGCGGCTCAAGAAGGAGCTGCAATCGAACGTGGCGCTCAAGGTCGATTTCGACACCGGCTCCATGGATGAATTCCTGGTGTCGGGACGCGGTTTGCTGCACCTGTCGATCCTGATCGAGAACATGCGGCGCGAAGGGTACGAACTCGCGGCGGGGAAGCCCGAAGTGATCCTCAAGCAGTCGGGCGGCAAGACGCTCGAGCCGATCGAGTACCTGGTGATCGATGTGCCGCTGCGGCACGTCGGCACCACCATGGAGCTCTTGGGCAACCGCCGTGCGGAATGCACGCGGATGGAGACACGCGGCGACGCGACACACCTCGAGTTCAGCATTCCGGCGCGCGGTCTGATCGGGCTGCGCAGCCGGATCATGACGGCGTGCAGCGGCGAGGTGGTGATGCACCACAACTTCCACGGCTACGAGCCCATGCGCGGGCCGATCCCCGGCCGCGGCAACGGCGTGATGATCTCGTCGGAATCCGGCGTTGCCACCGGGTACGCGCTCGACAACCTGCAGCAGCGCGGCACGCTGTTCCTTGGGCCGCAGGAACCGGTTTACGCCGGCCAGGTCGTCGGCGAGCATTGCCGGGAAAACGACCTGCCCGTCAATGTGTGCCGCGAGAAGAAGCTGACCAACATGCGTGCCGCCGGCAGCGACAAAAACATCCTCCTGAAACCGCCGCGCCAGCTCACGCTCGAGATCGCGCTCGAATATATCGCGGAGGACGAGCTGGTCGAGGTCACCCCGGGCGCGCTGCGGCTGCGCAAGCGGCTGCTTACCGAGGTGGAACGCCGCCGCCAACAACGCCGCGCGTGAGACACGTCCGCGGCCGCGGCTTGAGTGACGGCTGCTCGGCGTAACGCTCCACGCAATGAGCGTTGCGGAGAAACGCTGCTACACTTAGGGCCCGCGCAAAAATAACTTGTACCAATGGACCTACCAATGGAGCGACTGCGCGATCCAAGGCCCGTGACGACGTGCGAGACAAGCGCGGAGCGACCACGAGCTTCGTGCACGGAGCTCGCGCGCAGTTGCTCCATTTCCGGCCGGCACACGCGGCAGGGCCCGCTTGGAAAGAGAGAATCCGCCGAGCTTCATGGCCGTTCGGGTCTGGCGACGTGAAGCACACTCCACACTCCATCCGCGGCGAATTCTCTCTTTCAAGTGGGTCCATTGGTCAAGTTATTTTTGCGCGGGCCCTTAGCCGAGCTCACTCCTTTCGCCCCTTCCAGCCGCCCGGTATCATAGAAGCGTGACCGGTTGTGCTCGGAAGGCGGACCGAGGCCCTTTTCCGCGCCAGCCGGACGACGGGCTGCGAAGAGCGCAATGCCCGGCCTGCCTCCCCCGCTTTCCTTCCGCCAAGGGTTTCATCCATGCCATCACCCCATCGGGCTTGCTTCTCCGGTCGGCCGGTGCGCCTGCGGTCGCGGGTCTGCCAAGCGATCGCCATCCTGGGCTGTTGCACAGCGGCTGTCTCTGCCTTCGGCCAGGCGCCGGCGCTGAGCTATGTCAGCCCCGCCGGGGGCCAGCGCGGGACGACGGCCGACGTCACGCTCAACGGGGCGAACCTCGCCGGGGCGACCGCCCTGTGGACGGATTTGCCGATCGCGGCCACGTTTCCGCCGGACATCCCGAACAACGGCAAGGATGCGGCCAAGATTGTGGCCCGCGTCGTGATCCCGCCCGACGCGCCGGTCGGCGTCGGCGGCATCCGTGTGATCACGCCCAAGGGCATCTCGAACCTGCGGCTCTTCGCCATCGACGACCTGCCGTCGGTCATGGAGATCGAGCCGAACAGCGCCCTGGCTCAGGCGCAGAAGCTCGAGCTCCCGTGCGTCGTCAGCGGTGTCATGGAGGCCGAGTCCTGGGACTATTACCGCTTTTCGGTCCAGGCGGGCCAGCAGTTGACGATGGAGGTTCTGGCCCAGCGGCTGGGCAGCAAGTTCGACCCGCAGATCCGGCTGCTCGACGCG
>JBGPMX010000685.1:0-3249 GCA_041487215.1 Planctomycetia bacterium
CGGCCTCAGGTTCAGCACCGCCTGCCCCTCCGAACGAAACGGCGTCCCCTGGAACAGCGGCGGCAGCCAACCACTCGTCCAGTTCTGCATGCCGTTCGTCGGCAGACCGCCCGGGTCGTTCAGCACAACGAACGCCGGCAGGTTCTGGTTCTCCGTCCCGAGCGCGTACGTCACCCAGGCGCCCAGGGTGGGGCGGCCGGAGACGGTCATGCCGCTCTGGAGCATCCACATCGCCTGCTCGTGGTTGCGATGCTCGGAGAACATCGAGCGAATCACCGCGATCTTGTCCGCCTGGCGGGCAATGTGCGGCAGCACCTCGGAGAACTCGAGCCCTGAGGCGCCGTGCTTCGAGAACCTGTACGGGCTTTTGAGAAGCTGTCCGGTGATCTTCTCCTCGTCGGCGATCTCCTGCGGCGGCTGCTCGCCGTCGCGCTTCGCGAGCTCGGGTTTCGGATCGTACAGGTCCACATGGCTGGGCCCGCCCGGCATGAACAGCTGGATAACCGCCCGTGCCCGCGGCGGCGCGTGCGGCGGGCGGGGCAGCAGATCAAACGATTCGCGGTCAACGCCGGCCGCCCGAACCGGCTCGAGACGTCCGAGCAGGGCGGCCAGCGCCAGGCCGCCAAATCCCGTGCTGAACCGCTCAAAGAGCTGGCGGCGGGTCAGGGCCGAACCCAGGAAGAGGCGATCGCTCCCGGAACAGAGCACGTTGCATGTCCTCCGAAGCCTAGAGTGCGGACACGGCGTAGGCCCCTTTAATCCGGTTCATCCGGCTGGAGCGTGCGCGGCGTAGCGAGTCCCAGAGGTACCGGTTCCTCTTCTCTGTTGTGCAGTCTACGGTCGACGAATCCATCGAGACGGATGTGCGAACGATTTCAAAATTCACCCCGGGCATTCCGCACCATGCGACCCGGACAGAGAAGAGGAACCGGTACTTGACTGCCTGCACAGTGTATGCGCGCGCTTGAGCCGGATGAACCTTTAATCCGCGTATACGAATTCGTTGGCGCTCATGAGCATGTGGCAGAGGTCCGCGAGCGCCCGGTGCTGTGCCGACCGCAAGGCGTCCGGCGCCGCAACACCCGCTGCTGCGGCGGCGTCCCGCTGCCGTACGGCCTGCGCGCGCACGAACTCCGCGGCGTCGGCAAGCTCCTGGGCACTCGGCTCGCGCGCGAGCGCACAGCGAAACGCATAGTTCAAGGTGGGTGCCGGATCCCAACCCGGCTCGCCATACGCGGTCGGCGCCGCCTCGCGCAGCACGCGATCCGCGAAGGCATCGGCCTGCTTGACCATGAAATCGCTGTTCAGCAGGTCGAGCGCCTGGGAGGAAAGCGTCGAGCTGCCTCGCCGCGTGCAGTTCACCGACATCATGGGCTGATCGAACAGGTGCAGCATGGTGACCGGCACCTTGCGGCCGACGAAGAGATAGACCGAGCGGCGGCATCCCTCCGGGCCGTCGGCCGCAACGACCTCGCCGTCCCCACGCGTCTGCAGCGGCACGGCCGGACCGAACGCTTGCGGGTTCAGGCTCCCCGATACCGCCAGCACGCTGTCGCGGATCGCCTCGGCTTCCAGCCGCTTGAGCGGCATGCGCCAGAGCAGCCGATTTCCGGGATCGATCTGGCGCGCCCGTTGCGCCGACTCATCGGCTGCCCACTCGCTCGTGTCCGTGTGCGGAGCCAGCGCACCCGACGAAGCAGCGCGCCGCACGTCCGCACCGGCACGACCGGCCAACGCGTCCGCCGCCGTGATCGCAGCGGACGAAGCCTGGCGATAGACGGTCGATGTCATGATCAGCCGGTGCAGCGCCTTCAGGCTCCAGCCGCGCGCGACAAACTCGGTGGCCAACCAGTCGAGCAGCTCGGGGTGGCTGGGGGGTGAACCGCGGTGGCCGAAGTCTTCCGGCGTGGAGACAATGCCCTGCCCGAAGTGGTGGGACCAGACGCGATTGACCTCGACCCGCGCGGTCAGCGGATGCTCGGGCTGCGTGAGCCACCACGCGAACGCCAGCCGCCGGCCGCTGGTCTTGGCGACCGCCGCCGGCGCCGTCCAGCGGAACGGCTGCGGAGTCGCCAGTGCGGCGGGCACGCCGGGTCCCACCTCTTCCGCGGGGCTGCGCCAGTCGCCGCGCCGCATCAGGTTGGTCGTCGGCTCGCCCGGCAGGTCGTAAAAAGCGCGAATCCGGGTGAACGTCTTCTTTTTGGCCTCCGTGGCACGGACCTGGTTCTCGATCGCCTGCGCCTCGGTCTTGTACGAGGGAAACGCCTTGAACAGCTCGTCACGCGGCGGCTTGAGCTGCGCCTGGAACTTGGCGACCAGGTACTTCTGCACCTCGTTGCGGTCCTTCTCGCTCGCGGTGAACGCTTGCTTCACGTCGTCCCGGATCACGTCCGGCAGCGTGGCCAGGCGCTGCTCGAACAGCTGGGTGGCGTATCGCGTTTCGAGCTGTCCCAGGCCGGCGCGCAGCTCGTCGATCTCAACCTGGATTCCCTTGTTGTGCTCGGCAGCCCGCGCCTTCTCCGCGTCGCTGGCCCATTCGATGAACCGGTTCTCCTCGGCGATCCACTGGTCCGGCCGGTAGCCGCTGCGAAAGATCGCCTGCAGCTGGTAATACTCGGTCTGCGCGATCGGATCGTACTTATGATCGTGGCATTGAGCGCAGTGCACGGTCAGCCCGAGCGCCGAGGAGGCGACAATCGCGATCGTGTCGTTGAGCGTATCAAAGTAGTACATCGGCGCGTGCTTGATGTTCACAAAGTCGGGCCGGCTGGCGTCCGCGGCGTTGCGCAGGTAGCCGGTGGCGACCAACGCGTCGACCACGTCACTGGGCAGATCGATCAGCGACGCGGCCACATGGGGATAGTCCACCAGCTCGTCCCCGGCAATCTGCTCGAGCAGGAACCGGTCGTACGGCTTGTCGTCGTTGAGGGCCCGGATCACGTAGTCGCGGTAGAGGTAGGCGGTCGGCCGCGGCACCTCGCCGACCAGGATGCCGCGTGCGTCCGAATAACCGGCGACGTCCAGCCAGTGCCGGGCCCAGCGTTCGCCGTAGTGCGGACTGTCGAGCAGGCGATCGACCCATCGTTCGTACGCAGCGGGCGATGCGTCGGCCAGGTACGCGTCGAGCTCGTGCGGGGTAGGGGGGAGGCCGGTCAGGTCGAGGCAGGCGCGTCGCGCGAGCGCCACGCGGTCGGCGTCGGGCGCAAGGTTGAGCCCGTGGGCTTCGAGTCGCTCGAGCACGAAGGCATC
>JBGPMX010000686.1:0-3248 GCA_041487215.1 Planctomycetia bacterium
CGCCGCGGCCGATCTCGCGCAGGATGCGGAAGTCGCCCAACGTGCCGGGGGGCCGGCGCGTCTCCGGAGCATCCGCCCGTTGCGCCGTGGCGCCGCGATCGCTCGAGCAGCCCAATTCGGCCATCGCCTGCATCGCGGGGAACAAGCGGCGCAGCTGGTCGGCGTGGTCCGGGTGGGCAGCGATGCAGGCGTCCAGGTCGATCGGCTCGCCCGCTTCCAGCTGCTGCGCGATCTGGTCCACCAGGTCGGCCAGGCCCGGGTCGGCGACGTGGCGGCATCGCGTGATGCCTTCGGGCAGGGCGGTCATGGCTGGTCCTCCCCCAGGGACTCGTCCAGCAGCGTGCGTAGGCGCTCGAGCGCTCGCACGTGACGCATCTTCACCGCCCCCTCGCTGATCCCGAGCACCGCGACGATCTCGGCGTTGGAGAGCTGCTCCAGATAGCGCAGCACCAGGAGTTCGCGGTCGCGTTCCGGCAACCGGGCCAGCGCCGCCTGCACCTGGGCCCGCAGCTCCGCGCGCAGCACGTGCCGGCTCGGGCTCGTGCCGCTCCCCACCAGTCCCCCTGCCAGCGCCAGCGCCGACTCGTCGGGCAGCGCCGTCTCCCACGGCTCCTCGCGCGTCACGCTACGCTTCTGTGCGCGAATGTGCCGCCTCTTCAGCCGCACCAGCCGCTGCCAGGCCAGCTGCCGCAGCCAGGGATAGAACGGCAATGGCCGCCGGCGCAAGTAATCTGAAAGCTTGCGGGCCGCTTCGGCCAGCGTCTCCTGCACGACGTCCGACGGATCAAAACGGGCCACCAGGCGGCGGTCCATGCGCACGGCGATCATCCTGCGCAGCCGCGCCCGGTGTCGTACCAAGAGCTGCTGCGACGCCGCCGGATCGCCCTCGCCGGCACGCCGCAAAAGCTCCTTCGTGTCCGCGCCTTCCGACGGGACCATGACCGGTTCCCCTACCAGCTAGCCGACCCAAACGCTGGAAAAGGTAACGGCTCTCGTTCGAAAGCTGGACGCGTCCCAGTGACTCAGGGAAGCGATAGGACGTGCCGTATCTTAGGTTGCGCCGGGTCGCAGAGAAAAGGATTTTCGAGTTCATCCGGAAAGAGCGTGCGCATAGTGGGGGTTCGGGCTCGTGGGGGACCAGTCCCCAAGACCCCCTGGGGTTTTGGAGTCCCGATCATGGAGCGTATGATCGGGATCGGGTGTCCGAATTGCAGGGAAAACAATGGCCTCTGACGGGGCTTGCCCACCAGAGGCCGGATGCACCCGGTTTGTTTCAACTCAGTACTTCGATCATTTGCTCCAGATGGCGGAAGCCCGCCGAGTCCCAGTCCATCTCCGCCAGCACGTCGTCGATCGCGTGTCGCGTCCGTGCCGCGTTCTCATTGCCCGCAACGAATTCACTGGCAGCTCTGGCGAGCCAGGCGTCACTGAGTACCTCATCATGAAGATTGCCCCGTACTCGGCGTCCGTCCTGGCCTTCGTACGTGATTGCTTCTGACGAATGGCCGGCCGGTTTTGGCTCAGATCTACTAGACGTGCCGGATCGTTGGTCCTGTGAAGTCAGGATGATCCCGGCTGCAGGGGAAAGCCGCGCGGCGGCAGGGCCGCGCTGCACCACGCGCACGACGTAATCTTCGACCTCGCCGTCGGCGGCCAGGCCGTCGAACGCGAGGCCGCCGGCGCTCGAGAAGCGGAAGCGGGCCAGGGCGGTCTGGTTCGTCACAGCCGTGGTGGGGACCGTGAAGGTCAGGGTATTCTGCCCGGGATCACCAGCGTCGGCCGCGGTTCGTCGTGTCCGTCGCCGTCGCGGTCGAGGAATTTGAAGCCGTGGACCGAGCCGGGGAATGTGTTGCCGAAGAACAGAGGCTTACCGAGCACGACCTCGACGCGCGGATCGTTCGTGCCGAGCATCGCCTGGCCGGCGAACGCGACCAGTTCCTGCCGGCTTGCGAGCGCGAGCGGGCCGACTACCTGGGGCGTGGTCGGCACCGAGTCGGCGGGCGGGTCTTCCGTCACCGTGTAACTGCCCGGCAGCAGGTGCTCGAACCAGAACTCGCCGCGCGGGTCGGTCGTGGTCGTCTGGTTCACCGTGTGTCCCTGACCATCCGTGTCCGTCGGCAGAATCTGCACTCCGCCGAGTGGCGTGTCCGGGTGATTTTCCGGCGGCGTACTTGTCTGCATCCGAATCGTGCCGGTCGTGCTGCCAGAGCGGCCGGACGATACGATGTCATCAAGGTCGCAGCTTTCGTGCCGCCGGGTGACTCAAGTGAGACGCTGTAGTACGGCGAGTGTGATTTCGTCGAACGCGAATCGCTCGGCAACCCGTGCCGCTGAAGGTCGGCGAGAGCCGAAGCGAGCACCGGTTCCGTGTCGCTCAGCCGACCTTCGAGACGAGCTGAGCCGACTGCCCGATGCGGAAGGCGTCGCGTGGCAGGTACGTATCAAATACGACAGCGACCACGCGAAGCAGCAGGCGGCCCAGCGGAAAGGTGAGCCGAATGTGCGAGTGACCCAACTCGACGAGGCCGTCGTTATCGAGTTCCGCCAGGCGGGCCAGTTCATCCGCGAATTGCTGGTCAAAGTCGATGCCGAAACTTTCCTCGATCCGTGCCTTGTCGATTGCCGCGTTGCAGTACAGCTGCTCGATGACGGCCTGACGCAGTAAGTCTTCCTCACTGAGATTCAGTCCGCGGCAGGTCGCAAGCCGTCCGACGTCGATGTCCGAGGACCATGCCTCGAGCAATTTTGCATTCTGGGCGTACGCGTCGGCGAAAATGCTGATCGCCGATGGCCCGATGCCGAGGCAATACCTGTTTCGTACAGGTGCAGTAATAACACAGCCGCTCGCAGAACGGCACGTGGAGGTAGATCGACAGGTCCCGACCGTGTCGGTTCGAGCGCTCCAGCGCCGCGCGGAACTCCTCCTCGCCGTACGCACGCCAAAACGGAACCGCGGGGTATGACGTGTGCCGCGGCAGAGCAAGGTCCGCATAGCGACGATAAACCTTCCGCTCGAGTTCGCTCAATTGCATGTGCAAGGTTCTCCAGCGTAGTGTCGAGTAGGGGCCCGCGCAAAAATAACTTGACCAATGGACCCACTTGAAAGAGAGAATTCGCCGCGGATGGAGTGTGGAGTGTGCTTCACGTCGCCAGACCCGAACGGCCATGAAGCTCGGCGGATTCTCTCTTTCCAAGCTGTCTCGGCCGCGTGTGCAGGCCGGAAATGGAGCAACTGCGGGCGAGCTCCG
>JBGPMX010000687.1:0-3243 GCA_041487215.1 Planctomycetia bacterium
CCACTCCCAGGTCGTACACCCGGCCCTGCCTGGCCAGGCGCAACGCCGCCAGCCGGGTGGCGTCGGTCATCGCGTTGAGCGCGCCCACCTCGTCCTCGTTGCCCCAGACCCATCCCCATCCTTTCCCCTTGACCCATCCCTTGATGTCGTCCCCCTTCGGAGCAGCCGAAAGTCCCAGGCCGGCGGCCAGGCCGGCCAGCACCAGCAGAGCGTGCGAAAGGCGGAAAGTGTGCGCGCGTGTCATACCACTGTCCTTTCCATGGGTAACGATCTCTGAGGTTGGACGCGACGATTCTAAAGGACGAGCGGGGAAAGCGAAAGCACTCTAGCGCGCGTCCAGATCCTTGAACCCGTAGGCCACGGAATCACGCACGACCCGCGACGGGGATTTATAGACCATCTTATAGTCGGAGATCTTGCCCGGCGCGTCCACGAAGCGGTACTGGATGCCCACGCGGCCCTCGTCCGTTTGCGTCAGCGTCGTGCCGCCGTTCTGGGCGAAGCGGGTGCCATCGGCTTTCTGCAGAAACACCTCGTTGTCGTAGAACCACGTCTCGTAGCTCTCGAACGCCTCCCCCTTGGCGTCGAACTCGAGCAGCACGTCGGCCGCCCAGAGCCCGTCCTCGAGCTCCTTGAACTGCTCGAGCGTCACCGTCACGTTGCCGCTCTTCTTCTTGGCGTTGCTGGCCTTCGCCAGCCCGGCGAACTCGAAGGTCTTGATGTCCACGGGTACGAGCACCGAGATCTTGCCTTTCAAGATTTTGAATTTTTCGGTGCCGGCCGGCAGGGGCTCGAAGCGCAGCACCAGTTCGGCGCGGATCGCGCTGCCGTCGACGGCGGCCAGCATCGTTCCTTGCTCGTCGTCCGCCGCCTGCTGCGGGTCGGGGGTCTCGGGGGAGATCTTGCGGTCCTGATCGTCCAGCGCCTCGAGGTCGTCCAGCTTCTGTGCGATGGAGATCGGCCGCAGCCGCGGCTCCCATGCCACCTCGATCTGCATGGCCGACTGCTTCGACTTGTTTTCGAAGTTCACTGTCTGGACGAACCGGTTGGCGGTGATCCGCAGCGCGCCTGCGTAAGCGACGGGGGATTGCGAAGGAGGTTGCATGAGCAGGCCCAGGCGGTGTTCGCCGGTGTGCAGGTAGTAGGTCACGCCGCTCTTGCGCGCAAGCTCGTCCATGGCCTCCCAGAACGGTTGGTCCTTCCACTCCACGGCGAACTCGGGGTTCGTTTGCTCCTGCCCGTACGACTCGCGCAGATCGACGATCTGGTTTCCGGTCTGTCTTTGGATCTCCGCCACGGCATCGCTCAGCGTGATGCTCTTGGCGCTGAGCGTCACAGTGCTCGCGGCGAGCGCCGCCGGGCCCGCCTGCTTCTGGAGTGCGGCGCGGACCTCGCGCAGGCGTCGGCGTTGCTCGGCGGGCAGGTCGTCCGCTGCGTCGTCGGGCAAGAGCGGCAGGGCGCGGGGGCCGAGCCGAATCAGGTCTTCCTGGGCTTTCTCACGCGCGGCCGCTTTCGAGTCGTCGAGCTGCCGCACGAGCTGGGAGACCGTGGCGTGCAGGGCCTTGTCGTTCGGCTCCTCAGCGCGCGCCGCGGCGAACGCGGCCAGCGCGATCAACAGGAACGGGGCCCGACGCGGCAGCGCGGCGGTGGCGCGGGCCCGGCTGGGGGGATGTTCCGGAGCGCCGAACCCGGCGCAGGCGATCGTGGTCATGGTAGTCCTCGATTCGAGAAGGGCTGGGCCGAAGGCCAAGCCGGAAGGGTCGGCGACGGCTGGAACGCACTGAACCGGGCCGCATGGCGGGTCGAGTGGCTCGGCCCCGGCTGGGCCCGGCCTGGTTCCTGTTCATCGCACCTAGTTTACAGCGGCAACCCGCGGCGGGGCAACGATCGGCACCGGCAGGTTAGCGACCTACGTCATCGGGTAGTCGTGAAATAGGGGTGGCACGTCCCTGAGGCTTGGCGAAGGGCGTGCGGGTGGAAAATAGCAAGAACACGCGCTTCGAAGACTCGAGCGGCGTGCCACCCAAATTGGGACACTCCCCACGAGCACCAGGTGTGACCTATGCTTGCCGCGAAGCACTTCTTGTCCGCGGCCCCTTCCCAATTAACAGTTTTGCCAGATCAGACCGGAATGCGGCTTTTGACGAACGCAACGGTTGTGGCGTGCTCGGTGCTGGGCCTGGCCTGCCTGGCCGGCGGCGCGCGCGCGCACGGTGATGACGACGGCGTCGACATCATTGCGCGGCGGCCCAGCGGCCGGCTGCACGCGATCGAGGTGCGATCCGGGCGGGACGCCTGGACGGGCGTCGAATTCGGCCGCGCCGCGCAGACGCTGCTACTGCTCACCGCGGCCGGCGAGCTGCGCCAGGTCCGGCTCGACGAGGGCGTGCATGTCAGCGACTCGACGCGTGCCTTCGAGCCCAGCCGGGCCGGCGACATGGCGGCGGCGCTGCGCAAGGAATTCGGTGCGCGATTCGACGTCGTGCGCACCACGCATTACCTGGTCTGCTCCGACACCGATCCGGCGTTCACGCGCGAGGTGGCGGACCTGGCCGAGGAGCTCTACGCCGCGTTCCTGTCGTACTTCGGCGCGCGGGGCATCGGCATTTCGAAGCCGCAGTTCCCGCTGGTATTCGTGGTGTTCGACGATGAGTCCGCCTTCCGGACCTACACGGCCGAGACGCCGGGCTTGCAGCTCACGCAGATCTCCGGTTACTACTCGGCGGAGACCAACCGCGTCGCGTTCTTCCGCGCCTCGGGGCGTCGCTCCGGGGACTCGCGCTGGCAGAACGTCACGACGGTGATCCACGAGGCGACCCACCAGCTCGCCTTCAACACGGGCTGTCATCGCCGACTCGCCGACTCGCCGCTCTGGCTGGTCGAGGGGCTGGCCATGTACTTCGAGGCGCCGCACGGGCAGGGGGGCCGCTGGGAGTGGAACGAGGCGGGGAGCATGAATCAGCCGCGGCTCACCCGGTTCGCGGCGTTTCGCACGGGCGGCCGGCCGGCCGACTCGCTGCGTTCGCTGATCGCCAGCGACAACCGGTTCCGGTCCGATGGCGCGGCGAACAACGCCTACGCGGAGAGCTGGGCGCTGGTCTACTTCCTGATCCACACGCGGCCGGCCCAGTTCAATGCCTATCTCCGCACGATCTCCGCCAAGCCGCCGCTGCGGCAGGACAGCCCCGAGCAGCGGCTCGATGATTTCCGGCTCGCCTTCGGACGCGACCTGCGCCTGCTCGA
>JBGPMX010000688.1:0-3243 GCA_041487215.1 Planctomycetia bacterium
AGCAGTTCGGCGTCGCGCTGCACAACTACAGCGAGCAGTTCTTAGGCTTCCCGTTCGGCTGGATGTGCTCGAGCTCCGACCCGAGCGGCTGCCCACCCAACCAGGCCTGGCCCAACATGTGGAGCGGCTGGCCGATGCTGCTGCCATTCGTCGAGCAGGCCACGCTGTTCAACTCGCTCAACTTCCTGCTCGATAGCAACAACGCGCAGAACACCACCGGCATTGCCCAGGCGCTTGCCGTGTTCGTCTGCCCCAGCTTCGCCGACGCGCAGGCGGTGCCGATTCGGGCGAACCCGGCCGATCCCAACAGCAGCATCCTTTACTACGCGGGGCTGGCCAACTACAAGGGACACATGGCGGGCGGGCTGCGCGGCGGCTGCACCGATCCGAACAACCCGCTCTGCCAAATTTATGACAACGGCGTGTTCTTCCGCAACTCGCACATCGGGTTCCGCGACCTGTCGGACGGCACGTCGCGCACGATCCTGATCGGGGAGACCATCGAAGGGCTTTGGGCGGACGCCACGCAGTGCTGCGTGCGCACCGCGCCGGACCGCACCGTCAATCTGCGCGCCAACGGCCAGTTCGTGACCCCGCGTTACTGGTCGAGCATGCACCCGGGCGGCGTGAACTTCTTGCTCGGCGACGGCAGCGTCCGCATGCTCAGCGACTCGGTCGACAACGACGTCCTCATCCGCCTCATGACCCGCGCCGGCAACGACCCGGTCGACGACAATCAATACTGAGCAAGGTCGACGGTCCAGGGTCGAGAGCCAGAAGAAGGGTCGAGGGTTCAGTCCAGGGGTCGAGTGCCAGCATGTCCGTAGCTTTCTTGTCTGGCTCTTGACCCTCGACTCTAGACCCTCGACCCTTCTTCATTCCCCCCGCAGGTCGTAGCACATGAGCCGCGGCGGGCCGCGGTCGATCACGCCTCGCGTGTTCTGGCTGATGTAGAGCAGGCCCCGGCTCAGCACCGGCAGCGCCCAGGTTTCCCGCGCGGCGAAGAGCCAGGCACGCTGGAGCTCTTTGTAGCCGCCGGGGGTCAGATCCAACCAGAGCAGGTGACCGAATTCGCCGAGGCAGAGGAACTTGCCGTCCACGCGGAGCAGCGCGCCGCGGCAGATGCCGGTCTCGACCAGCCGTTTCTGGCCGCTGATCGTGACCGTCTCCTCCCACTGCGGCGCCGCGCGCCACATCGTCTTGCCCGTCTTCAGGTCCAGGCACAGCAGCGACGCGTCATCCTCGAAGTGCCCATCGAACCCGTACACGTAACCGTCCTGGGCGACCGCGGTGTTCCAGTGCGTGCCCAGGTCGGGATTGGTCCAGGCCGCCTTGGCCGTAAAGTCCTCCTGGACGCTGACCAGCGCACTGCCTGTCTTGTAATTGGCCGAGATGAAGACCTGGTCGCCGATCACAACCGGCGAGGAGGCGTTCACGGATTCGACCAGCCGGCTGCGCCAGGGGAATTCGAAGTCGATCGAGCCGGTGGCGGGGTCCAGACACAGCAGCCCGCCGCTGGGCGGGCGGCTCTCCCCGCCGGCGAACACCAGCAAGCTCGGCCGGCCGTGGATCGTGGCCGGGACCGGCGAGGCGTAGCTCGGGCCCCATCGCTCCCCGGCGCCCCACGCCAGCACGCCGGTCTGCTTGTGGAACGCCGCCACGCACGGGCCGCCGGGCGCGCCCAGGTTGATGATCAGCAGGTCGCCATGCACGAGCGGCGTGGTCGACGTGCCGAAGAAGTCCTGCGGCACGTTGAAGTCGGCCGCCAGGTCGCGCCGCCACAGCACGCGGCCGGTCTGGAGCTCGAGGCAGAACAGTCTCCCCTCGGCGCCATAGACATAAACGCGGTCGCCGTCGATCACCGGGCTGGCGCGCGGCCCGTTGTTGTACCCGAAGCGGTCCTCGAAGTGGGTCGGGTACCGGAAATCCCAGTACGCGTCGCCGGTCTCCGGGTGGAGGCACTCGATGATCGCCTCGTCCCCCATGCGGTGGAAATAGACCAGGCGGTCCTTCTGGACGGCGGGGGACGTGTAGCCGGTCCCCTTGGTCATTTCCCAGAGCAGGGGCGGCCCGCCCGCCGGCCACTCGTGGAGCAGGTGCGTCTCGGTCGAGACGCCGTTGTGGCACGGTCCCAGGAAGACGGTCCAGTCGTGCGTGACGGCGTCGGGCGACAGGGGCTTCGGTTTCTGGTGGAACCTCACGCGCGGGTGCATGCGCGCGGGCGGCGCCGCAACGGCGGCGAGCTCGGCAAGCTTCGGCGGGGCGGGATCCTCAAACTTCCTCGCTGTTCGGTCCGGAACGGCAGGGACCGCCATGCCGGCCACCGAGGCCCCCACGCACAACAGCACGATGTAGAAGAATCGCCTAAATCGCATGACCACGTCCTCGGAGCTCGACAGGCCAGCCCGACATAGGCATGAGCGTAGGGCCCGTCCCAAAATAACTTGCACATTTGACCTACTAATGGAGCCACTGCGAGCGACGCACCTGGCTGGGTCGGGCGGCGCATCGACAAAACCGGCCCCGAGCCTGCGCCCGCAGCTCGGCTCGCAGTGGCTCCATTTCTGCTCGTTTCAGCGGTGTGGGCGCGCCGTTGAAAGAGAGAATCCGCCGAGACACACCCCGGCCTTCATCGCAGGTGCAAACGCAGTTCGATGGGGGACACGCGGCGGATTCTCTCTTTCAAGTGGGTCAAATGGTCAAGTTATTGTTGGACGGGCCCGTAGGAACGAGGAACACGCAGCACATTTTCCGCGCAGCCGGCGCTCGTTGCTACAATACGGGGTCCTTTCTTCCCGGAGCAAGTCCGGCAGGGAGCTTCGATGGTTCGCGAAAAGGTAATCGACCGAACAGCTGAAGACGAGGTTGACCGCGAGTTCTGCGAACAGCTGCGGCCGCAACGGCTGAGCGAGATCATCGGGCAAGAGAAGGTGGCCGAGCGGTTGCGCATTGCGCTCGAGGCGGCGCAGAAGCGCCGCGAGCCGCTGCCGCACCTCCTGTTTGACGGACCGCCGGGGTTGGGCAAGACGACGTTTGCCACCGTCCTGCCGCGCGAGCTGGGGGCCGAGTGCCAGATCACCTCGGGCCCCGTGCTGACGGCCCCCAAAGATCTGCTCCCCTATCTCACCAACGCCAGCTACGGGTCGATCTTGTTCATCGACGAAATCCACCGGCTGCCGCCGGCCGTCGAGGAATTCATCTACCCGGTGATGGAGGACTTTCGAGTCGATATTTCGCTGGGGG
>JBGPMX010000689.1:0-3242 GCA_041487215.1 Planctomycetia bacterium
CCCGCCCCGCATGACGCACACCGCTTCCTATCAGCTGTTACCCCCCCTTCCCCCCCTTGGGCACGCCGTACCGGGTGCGGGTTCAGAACCGATGCCGACCGCCGCTCTCCGGCAACTCCGCGGCGCATGGGCCGCTATCGCCGCGCTCGCTCTTGCCCTCGTTCCCTTGGACAGCCGGGTTGGCCGCGCGGGCGTGGACGAAGCGCCCGGTGCGGACCTGATCGGCACGCCCAGCGAGCTGACCGTCGAGCCGGCCGCGCTCACGCTCGACGGACCCCGCGCGGCCGCGCAGCTCGTCATGACCGGCCGCTACGCCGACGGATCGCTGCGCGACCTCACCGGGGCGGCCGAGGTGGAATCGGCGCGCCCGGAATGCGTGCGCGTTTCCGCTGCCGGGGCACTGACGCCGGTCGGCGATGGCGAAGCAACGATTCGGGTGCGGGCCGGCAGCCGGGCGGCAGCCGTGCGCGTCACCGTGCGCGGCATGAAGAACCCGCCGCCGGTGAGCTTCCGGCACGAGGTGATCCCGGTGCTCACGCGCGCCGGCTGCAACGCCGGCGCATGCCACGGCACCCCCAGCGGCAAGAACGGGTTCCGGCTCTCGCTGCGCGGTTACCTGCCGGACCTGGACTACGAGAGCCTGACGCACGACATGCTGGGCCGCCGCACAAACGGCCTTGAACCGGACGGCAGCCTGATCCTGCTCAAGCCGACGGCGCGGGTGCCGCACGAAGGGGGCAAGCGCTTCGAGGCCGGCAGCGCAGCGTACCGCGTACTCTGCGACTGGATCGCTCAGGGCCGGCCGGCCGACGCGGCCGCCGCGCCGCGGCTGGAACGGCTCGAAGTGATTCCCGCGCGGCGCCTCGCCACCGACCCCTGCCGCACGCAGCAGCTGGCCGCTCTGGCTCACTTCTCCGACGGCTCCGTGCGCGATGTCACGCAACTCGCGGCGTTCGACGCAAGCGGCCCGGCGTCGGCCGATGTGTCGGCAACCGGCCGCGTAACCAGCCAGGCGAACGGAGAGCTCGCGGTGCTCGTGCGCTACCTGGATGCGACGGCCACCAGCCGGCTGACCTTCCTGCGCAATGCGCCCGGCTTCGTCTGGCCCGACCCGCCCGAGGCCAACGATATCGACCGGCACGTGTTCGCCAAGCTGCGCGAGCTGCGCGTCGCTCCCGCGCCGCTGGCAGCGGACGACGAGTTCCTGCGCCGCGCGTTCCTGGATGTGGCCGGCGTGCTGCCGAGCCCCGACGAAGCCCGCCGGTTTCTAGCCGATCCGGACCCGGCGAAGCGGGCCAGGCTGATCGACGCCTTGCTGGACCGGCCCGAGCACGCGGACTACTGGTCGATGAAGTGGGCGGACAAGCTGGGGGCAAACAACCGCTTCCTGGGCGCCGCGGGCGTTTACAAGTACCGCCAGTGGATCCGGCACGCGGTCGCGGTCAACCAGCCGTTCGACGTGTTCGTGCGCGAGCTCCTCACGTCGGCCGGGCCGAACTATGCGCACCCGGCGTCGGGCTTCTACCGCCGCATCCGCGATCCGGACAGCCGCGTCGAGACGGTCGCGCAGCTCTTCCTGGGCGTGCGCATCCAGTGCGCGCGCTGTCACAACCACCCGTTCGAACGCTGGACGCAGGATGATTACTACGGTCTGGCGGCGTTCTTCGCGCGCGTGCGCTACAAGGACAGCGAGAACTTCGTGGGGATCTATAACAAGGAGGAGGTCGTGTATGCGGACCGCTCCGGCGAGCTCAGCCACCCGCGGACCGGCGGCACCGTCACGCCGAAGCTGCTCGGCGGCGACGCCGTGCGGGTCCCGGAGGGGGAGGACCGGCGCCGCGTGCTGGCCGATTGGCTGACCGACCCGCGCAACCCGTTCTTCGCTCGCGCGGCAGTCAACCGCATCTGGTTCCACCTGTTCGGACGCGGCATTGTCGAGCCGGTCGACGATTTCCGCGACTCGAACCCGCCCTCGAACGACGAGCTGCTGGATGCGCTGGCCGCGGACTTCGTGGCGCACGGCTTCGACACCCGGCACATGATCCGTACGATCATGAACTCGCACACCTACCAGCTCGGTTCGAAGCCGGCGGGGAGCGACGACGCGGAGGCGCGAACCTTTGCGCACGCGCGGCTGCGGCTGCTCGGCGCCGAGCAGTTGCTGGACGCGATCTCGTCGCTCACGGGATCGCCCGAGCGGTTCGCCGGGCTGCCGCTGGGCACGCGCGCCGCCGAGCTGCCCGACGGCGAGTACTACCACCGATTCCTGCGCACGTTCGGGCAGCCGCTGCGGTCGTCGGCGTGCGAGTGTGAGCGCGAGGGGGATTCGAACCTGTCTCAGGCGCTCGAGCTGATCGGCGGGCGCGTCGTGCACAACAAGCTCCGCTCGGACGCGGGGCGAGTGGCGGCGCTCGCGGCATCCGGCAAGCCGGATGAGGCGATTGTCGAGGAGCTCTATCTGGCGGCGCTCGCGCGGTTCCCCGCAGCGGACGAGCGGGCGCTGGCGACCGAGCGGCTGGCCGCGTCGGCGTCGCGCCGCTCGGGCGTCGAGGACCTGACCTGGGCGCTGATCAATTCCAAGGAGTTCCTGTTTCAGCACTGAAAAAGTCGAGCGTCCAGAGTCGAGGGTCCAGAGCCAGAAGAGAGTCGAGGGTCTAGGGTCGAGAGTCCAGGGCCACCAAAGGGTCCCGGTTCGGCGCGGGTCTCCTGACCCCGCCGCTGCCCGGTTCGGCGCGGGTCTCCTGACCCCGCCGCTGCATCGACCGCCAGGTCTCCGGCAATCCGGGGCGGCCCTCGGCCGCACACACCGGCGGGGTCGGAGACCCGCGCCGAACGGGGTTGACCCGCGCCGAACGGGGTTGACCCGCGCCGAACGGGGTTGACCCGCGCCCAACGGGGTTGACCCGCGCACAACGGGGCCTCTTCTCCGCGGCTCTCTGCGCCTCGGCGGTTGATCTTCTGGAGGGGGGCGGCTCAACGCTCGACGCTTCTGCAATTGACAGCTCGTGCGCGGGCATGACATGATCGGCGCATGCTTGCACATCGCTCGCACACGCTGCTCGCCGCCCTGGCGCTGGCGATTTTCGGCATGCCGGGCTGCGGCGGGTCGAAGCCGGCGCCCGGCGCCAGCAGCGCCGG
Source organism: Planctomycetia bacterium (assembly GCA_041487215.1). Classification (GTDB taxonomy): domain Bacteria; phylum Planctomycetota; class Planctomycetia; order JALXBF01; family JBGPMX01; genus JBGPMX01. Next base: position 3,139 of record JBGPMX010000689.1, read on the forward strand.
CTCGGTCCCGCGTATTCCCCCGCCGCCGCCGCGGCGTGCCCTGCCGGTCAACGAGTCGGAGCCGGAGCAACCCGCGCCCGCGCCCGAGCCGGAGCCGGAGCACC
>JBGPMX010000690.1:0-3242 GCA_041487215.1 Planctomycetia bacterium
AGGCCTGGTCGAGCTTCTCGAGCACCAGCAGGGTGTGCTCCCAGAGGTCCCCGTCGGGCTGCACCGGCTTGCCCTGCGGCACGCCCTGCGTCACCGCGACCTCGGGGAGCAGGACAGCCAGCAGCCCGACGCTGTCGGCCAGGCGGAGGGCCATGACGCGATGGCGAGCGACCAGGATGCGGCGCAGCTCCTGCTGGATGCGCTCGGGGCTCACCCCGCCCTGGGGCGCCGCGGGGTCGTCCGCCGCCAGGATGTCCCGCGCCATGGCACGTACCGCGTCCGCGGTGGCGGGATCCAGGGCGAATGCGAAGCGCGCGGCGAACCGGACGGCGCGGAGCATGCGCAGCTTATCCTCCGTGAACCGCTGCCGCGGGTCGCCGATCGCGCGGATGACGCGCGCCTCGATGTCGCGACGGCCCTCGACGAAGTCGAAGAGCTGGTCGCGCACCGGGTCGAAGAACATGCCGTTGATCGTGAAGTCGCGCCGCTGCGCGTCGGCCTCGGGGGTGGTGAACTCCACCCGGTCCGGGTGGCGGCCGTCCGAGTATGGCCCCTCGCTACGGAACGTCGCCACCTCGACCTGTCCCTGCTCGGGGTGCCCCAGCACGATGATGACGCCGAAGCTGGCTCCCACGGCGATGGTGCGCCGGAACAGTTCCTCCACCTGCTCGGGGCGTGCGTCGGTCGCGACGTCGTAGTCGTCGGGCTCGTTCCCCATGACCAGGTCGCGCACGCAGCCGCCGGCCCACAGTGCCCGGAAGCCGGCTTCCTGGAGCCGCCGCACCACCGTCAGGGCAAAGTCACGTTTCGGATGGGACATGCTTTTCGGTCTGGCAGATCACGACCTGGGTTTCGCCGTAACGCCGCAGCTCCCAGTCCTGCCCGGCCGGCAAGAGCGACGCGTCGAAGCGCCGCGGCGCCTGCATGACGATTGCCGTGTCGGCGGCTGTCGCGCGCACCAGGGTGGACCAGAGCGCCTGCAGGTCGGTGATCCGGTTCTCGAAGTAGGCGTACGGCGGGGCGATCAGGACGACGGCAGGCTCGGCGGGCCACGCGGTGAATCGCTCGGCCCAGCGGAACACGTCGGCCGTCCGCAGAGTTGCCCGCTCCTCGTAATGCAGGTGCCGGATGTTGCCGCTCAGCAGGCGGACCACGCGGTAGTCGCTTTCGACGAACGTCACGTGGGACGCGCCGCGGCTGAGCGCCTCCAGGCCCAGGGCGCCGGACCCCGCGAACAGGTCGAAGCCGGGCCGACCGGTGATGAGCTGCCGCAGCAGGTTGAAGATCGCCTCGCGCACGCGGTCCGTGGTGGGCCGCACGGTTCCGCCGCGCGGGACCTCGATCTTTCGCCCGCGCTGTTCACCGCCGATGATTCGCAGCAAGCGTCTTGCCCTCGATAGGTCGGTCCTGGCTCGCTCGAGCCGCGGGCAGTCTTCCGCCTCGCTGGGCTTACGCTTCGCCGGCGTGCGCAGCCCCCGAGTCCCGCTCGGTCTCGCTCGCCGGCTCGTGGCCGGCCGGCTCTTCCGGCTGGCGGCAGGGGGAGGCCGAAGGCTCGCCCACCCGGATCACGCGACGCCAGGACGCACCCGCCTCCGCGCCGGCTCCGGTCTGCGCCCCGGATTCTCCCAGCGGAGCATCTCCGGCAATCTCCACGCGGAACTTGCAGGCGCCCACGCTCAGCTCGTCGTCCGGCAGCAGCGCGCCGCGACAGATCGGCTGGCCATTCACGCTCGTGCCGTTGGTGCTGCCCAGGTCGCGCACCAGCAGCAGGCCGTCCGTGCGCACGATCACGAGGTGCAGCTTCGAGACGCTGCGGTGGTCGAGCTGCACATCGCACGAGCTTTTGCGGCCCAGCACGGTCACGTCACGAACAATCGCGATGGGGGGACCACCCTGGACTGGTACGAGCGAAGCCCTCATGAAATCGCCTTCATCGAGGACAGAGAGGTGCCGGGTCCGATGCTAAGGGCATCCGGGAGGCTGTGTCAATAGCCCGCGCGATCGGTTACGTTAGAGGGTCTGTCACGTGTCATTCGGAAGACTGAGAAGTACGAGGCTCGCTCTTCCGCGAGGTCTGCTTTGCGACGTATCTGCGTCTTTGCCGGGTCCAAGCATGGGGTGCGCGCCGCGTACGCCGATGCGGCGCGCACGCTCGGCGTGCTGCTCGCACGCCGCCGCATTGGCATCGTGTACGGCGGCGGCCAGGTCGGCCTGATGGGCGTGCTCGCCGATGCCGCGCTCCAGGCGGGCGGAGAGGTCATCGGCATCATCCCGGGCGCGCTTGCCACCGAGGAGCTCGCGCACCCCGCGCTCAGCGAACTCCGCGTCGTCGCCAGCATGCACGAGCGTAAGGCGCTCATGACCGAGCTGGGCGACGGTTTTCTCGCACTCCCCGGCGGGTTCGGCACCTTCGAGGAGCTGTTCGAGACCATCACCTGGGCCCAGCTGGGGCTGCACGCGAAACCGTTCGGACTCGTCAACACCGAGGGCTACTTCGATCCGCTGCTCCGCATGGTCGGCCATGCCGTCGCCGAGGGGTTCATCCACGCGCGGCACCGAGACATCATCCTCTGTGACAGGGAGCCGGCGAAGCTGCTCGACGCCCTTCTCGCGTACCGGCCTCCGCCCCCGCGGCCGCAGCCGCGAATACGCGAGGATGAAACCTAGCTTCGGAGACCAAGATGCGGCGAACACTTCTGCGATGCGTCCTCCTTCTGGTCCCGCTGCTCGCCGGCGCGCCGGCGCGGTCGCAACCACTGGGCGACGACGACCCGTACGCCGCGTACATCCCCAAGACCGGGCCGCGCACGCCCGAGGGGGAGCGGCGCGGCTTCCACCTGCCGGACGGGTTTGAGATCCAGCTGGTCGCTGCCGAGCCGGACATCCACAAGCCGCTCAACCTCGCGTTCGACGACCGCGGTCGGCTCTGGGTGAGCGAGACTGTGGAATACCCGTTCCCGGCGGCCCCCGGCACGACTCCACGCGATCGCCTGCGGATCCTCGAGGACACGGACGGCGACGGCCGCGCGGACCGGTTCACGACGTTCGCTGATGGGCTGAACATTCCCATCGGCCTCCTGCCGCTGCCGCACGGCGCCATGGCCTACAGCATCCCGAACATTTACCGCTTCACGGATCGCGATGGCGATGACCACGCCGATGAGCGCGCGGTGCTCTACGGCAGCTTCGGCTTCAAGCCAACCGTCGTGTACGCCATCCGGCGCGCCAGCGGACCGCTGATG
>JBGPMX010000691.1:0-3238 GCA_041487215.1 Planctomycetia bacterium
CGGGGGGCCCGACCGCCTCACGGGCATGAATCCGAGCCAATCCAGCACTTGACCCATCGCGACGGATGTGCGAACGATCTCAAAATTCACCCCGGGCATTCCGCACCATGCGACTCGGACAGAGAAGAGGAACCGGTACTTGATTGCCCGCACCGTGTATGCGCGCGCTTGAGCCGGATGAACCATGTTTAACCCCTACCCCGATCGTAACCAAAGCGTAGCACGATCGGGGTGGGCGCCCGATGGGATGCATGGCCTGTCCGTGTCGGGCGCGCACGCCGTTGGTGGCTTGCGGTTCAAGGATAGGCCGGATCGCGATCACGCGGATCGCCCGCGCTCCTGGAGGCAGCTCGCCTGCTCGACGGACCATGGGGCGGTAATGGAACGCGCCGTGAGCACGTCCGCCGTGCCCCAATAAACAATCCGGATGGGATCGAGCCGCTGGAGCATGCGGAGTTTGACCCGTTCGTTGTTCAGCACGATCGAGCAGTCGAGGGGAACATAGAAGGTGCGGCAGGTCCCATCCAGAATCGCGGTGAGCTCCCTGCCCACCGGATCGACCTGGTGAATGATCCCGACCGCCGCCCGGAGTGGAGATGAGATGTCCGGCGTTGGTCGCGGTTGGTCGGGGAGCCGCTCCGCGGCTAGCATCGCGCACAAGACACGACGGAGCTTTCGGATCATGATTGGCTCCTCCTTTGCGAGAAACGAACGACTGCACCCTTTCCGGTGACCACGCATGGCTTGTGCCAACACGCGCTGCGATCGCTAACCCCTTGGCGTGGCAAGAGAAGGGGCGGCGCACGTAATGCTCGTCGATGCGGGCCAGGGGCGTGTTGCGGCCCTCAACTGGGGGTTCGGTCACCGCTCTGCGGGAACATCCGTCAGCGATCGAGCGAAGGACACGTATGCTGCACCGCAATCTCTGGCTCCGGGTCGCTGGTCCTACCGTCCTGGTCAGCCTGATGCTGCTCGCCTCGTGCACGGCGGTCGCTATCTACCTGCACCGGCAGGAGGCGAGCACGGCCGAGGCGTTCGGCGAGAACGTGGGGAGCCGAGACATCGCCCGTGTGCTCGAGACGACGCTCAGGGACCTGCGGCTGGCGCTCGAGCTGAATGCGTCCGAGGTGCGGCGCGCGAGCGCGCAGGTCGGCGCGCTCAGCGAGCGCGTTGGTCACCTGATCGGGGCGGCCGATGCGGCGGCCGACAAGCCGGAAGAGAAGCGGCTGGTGGGGGACTTGAAGGCGGCCTACGGCGACTACCTGGCGCGGTGGCGCGGCGAGACCGGGCAGGCGGGCGCGACGAGCGCAGAGTCGCCGCGGGCGACCGCGGTCATCGTGGACGAGCGCATGCTCCCCGCCTGCCAAGAGCTGGCCGAGTTCAATTCGCGGGAGACGGAACGGTCCGAGGCGGCGCACCGGGCGACGTTGCACTGGATGGCGGCGGGCCTGGCGGCCGTGGGCGCGATCGGCTCGCTGGCCGGTATCCTACTGGGGTACGGCGTGGCGCGCGGGCTACGCCGCTCGATCTACCAGCTTAGCGTGCGGGTGCGCGATGCCGCGGGCAAGCTGGGCCAAGACCTGCCTACCGTGACGCTGGCCGAGGACGGCGACCTGCACCACCTGCACGAGCAGATGCAGGCGATGATCCGGGAGATCGAGCAGGTGGTCCAGAGGCTGCAGCAGCGCGAGCGGGAAGTGGTGCGCGCGGAGCAGATGGCGGCGGTGGGGCAGGTGGCGGCCGGGGTGGCGCACGAGCTGCGCAACCCGCTCACCTCGATCAAAATGCTTGTCCAGAACAGCCGCAGGAACAGCAGCCCGGACAGCATGACGCCCGAGAAGCTTCAGATCATCGAGCAGGAGATCCGCCGCATGGAGCGCTGCCTGCAGACGTTCCTGAACTTCGCTCGGCCGCCTCGACCGGAGCGGCGGCTGCTCGATTTGCCCGCGCTCGTTCAGGGCAGCTTCACGCTGCTCGAGGGCCGGGCGCGTCATCAACAGGTCCAGCTCCGGTTCCGCCAGCCCGACGCCGCCGTGCGGGTCGAGGCGGATCGCGAGCAGGTCCAGCAGCTGCTGCTCAACCTGACCCTGAACGCGCTGGACGCGATGCCGCTCGGCGGCACGCTTACGGTCGAGCTATGGCCGCCCGAAGACGGGTTCTTCGACCTGCGTGTCATCGATACAGGGCCGGGCATTGCGGCCGAGCTCCTGCCGCGTCTCTTTGAGCCCTTCGTGAGCAGCAAGGAGACGGGCCTGGGGCTCGGCCTGGTCGTCTCGCGCCGGATCGCGGAGGACCATGGCGGCACGCTTCGGGCGGAAAACCATCCGCAAGGGGGCGCATGCCTGGTAGTGCGGCTGCCCGCGGCCGGCGGCGGCCACGCTGCCGAGCCAGACGCCGCGCAGGAGGTTCGCTATGCCGACTCTGCTGGTCATCGATGACGAGCCCGCGATCCGCTACGCGTTTGCCGATGTGTTCCGCGCGCCCGAGGTGAGGCTGCTCACCGCCGGGTCGGCGCGCGAAGGGCTGGCACTCATGGCCCAGCACCGCCCGGACGTGCTGATCCTGGACATCAACCTGCCGGACCTGCCCGGGCTCGAGACGTTCCGCCGCGCGCAGGCTATCGACGCCAAGACGCCCGTCATCTTCATCACGGCCTACGGCACGACCGAGACCGCGATCGAGGCGATGAAGCTCGGCGCCTACGACTACCTGCTCAAACCGCTCGAGCACGAGCAGCTCTGCGAGGTGATCGCGCGGGCCTTCGACATCAGCCGCCTCATGCGCGTCCCCGCCGTGGTGGGGCAGACCGATCCGGCGACGGACAGCGCCGACGTGCTGGTGGGCAAGTCTGCGGGGATGCAGAACGTCTATAAGGCGATCGGGCGGGTGGCCCCCCAGGATGTCACCGTGTTGATCCTGGGCGAGAGCGGCACCGGCAAAGAACTGGTGGCGCGGGCGATCTACCACCACAGCCAGCGCAGCCACCAGCCCTACCTGGCCATCAACTGCGCCGCGATCCCGGAAAATCTGCTGGAAAGCGAATTGTTCGGGCACGAAAAAGGCGCGTTTACCGGCGCACTGAAACAAAAAAACGGACGCGTCGAAGAGGCGGACGGCGGCACGATCTTCCTCGACGAGATCGCGGACATGAGCCGGCCGCTGCAAGCCAAACTGCTGCGGTTTCTCGAAGACGGCTCGTTCACGCGCGTCGGAGGCACGCGCGAGTTGAGGGTGGACG
>JBGPMX010000692.1:0-3235 GCA_041487215.1 Planctomycetia bacterium
AGTGGGCCGCACACGACGTTCTCGAGCACGCTCATGTGCGGGAACAGGTGAAACTGCTGGAACACCATGCCGACCCGCGAGCGCAGCCGGCGCAGCGTCTCGGCCGCGTCCCGCCCGCCGCCCGGCGCCAGGCGGACGCCGTCCACGTGCACGGCGCCGGCCTCGAACGCTTCCAGCCCGTTGATGCAGCGCAGCAGGGTGCTCTTGCCGCCGCCCGACGGCCCGATCACCGCCGCCACTTCGCCGCGCCGCACCGACAGCGACACGCCGTCCAGCACTCGCAGGGCGCCGTGGCTCTTCACCAGCTCGCATACCTCGATCATCACGCGCTCCTCACACCACGACACGTTTGAAGCGCCGCTCGAGCCGCCGCGCCACCAGCGACAGCGGGTAGCTCATGAGCAGGTAGAGCGCCGCGGTCATCAGTCCCAGCTCGAGCACCAGGCGTGGGTGGTTGTTGTACAGGCGATTGTACATCCCCGTCAGCTCGGTCACGGCGATCACCGAGCAGACGGACGTGTCCTTGAACAGAGCGATGAAATCGTTGGTCACCGGAGGGATGACGATGCGCACGGCCTGCGGGATGATCACGCGTGCCAGGGCGGTGCGCATGCTCATGCCCAGCGCCAGAGCTGCCTCCATCTGGCCGCGGGGGATGGCGAGCAGCCCCGCGCGGTAGTTCTCGGCCTCGTACGCCGAGTAGTTCACGGCCAGGCCGAGCACTCCGGCCCAGAAGGCGGGGATGCGGATCCCGGCGTTCGGCAGCACGTAGTAGATGACGTAGAGCTGGAGCAAGAGCGGCGTGCCGCGCAGGAACTCGACGTAGGCCTCGAGCGGCCAGCCCACCCAGCGCGGCCCGTACAGACGGCCGATGGCGACCGTCAGGCCGACCAGCATGGCCAGGGGCATCGAGGAGCAGGAGAGAAGCACCGTGGTCCCTGCGGCGCGGGCCAGCAGCTTCGTGTAGTACAGCCAATCCGCACCGGGCGCGGCTGCGCCGGTGCCGCCGAGCGTGCCGCCGGCCGGGGCAGGGGGCCAGGCGGCCGCCCGCTCGCCCAGCCGCTCCTGGTCCGTGTTCCAAATGCCGTACCGCTCGTAAATGCTCCGCAGCGTGCCGTCTTCGATCGCGCCGCGAATCGCTCGGTCGAGTGCGCCGCGCAAAGCCCTATCGTCCCGCTTCACAAAGATACAGTAGTAGCCGGGGGCTACCGGTTCGCCCACGCGCCGCAGCGACGGGAACTCGGGGCCGTAATGGAGGGCGATGGGCAGGTCCTGCACGGTCGCGTCCAGCTGCCCCTGCTCGACCAGCTCCATGGCGTTCGTCACGCCGTCGTAGGCCTTGAGCTCCACGGCCGCTCCGAAGCGCGACTGCACGTATCGTTCGGCCGCGGACGACATGAGTACGCCGACCCGCCTCCGCCCCGCGCCAGGGACCGACGCCAGATCGTCCCAGGAGTGGATGGACCGGTCGCCGGAGCGAGCGAGCAGCTGGAGCGTGTACATGTAATACGGAATGGTCGACGCCCATTCCGCCTCGCGCTCCGGAGACCATTCGTAGCCGTTGAGCACGATGTCGATATCGCCGCGGTTCAGCAGCTGCGGCAGCTTGTCCCACTGCCCCTGGACGAACTCGCTTCGCACCCCGAGTGACCGGGCCAGGTGATCGGCCAGATCCACCTCGAACCCGGTGAGATTGCCGTTCGCCTCGTAGATGTACGGCCCGCCGCCGCTCTGGTCGCCGCCCCAGCGCAGCGTACCGCGCTTCTGGATCTGGTCCAGCGTGTCCGCGCGTACGCGCGCGGCCAGCGCAACCGCCACCGCGCTGGCAACCAGTAGTCGGATGACGCGATGCATGCCCGTGCTCCCCCTTTGTACGTCAGGCTTTCGAGCCTGGCTCACCACCGCAGCACGTGGGTCAGGTTTTCCACCCTGACAAAAATGACCGGCCGTGCCAGGGTCAGGCTGGAAAGCCTGACGTACACGTTGATGCAGTAACGGATCATTCTCGGCCCCCATCGTCAAGAGATGGTTTCTCGCTCTTGACTTCGCTTGCCGCGTTTGGCTCGAATGGCTGGTGCATCACGTCCCTGCCGGCGGGCATGTCTCAGGTCGCAAGGGAGTCGCCATGCGGTTGCACATCGCGAGATCGCGGACGTACGCGGCGTGGGCTCTGCTGGTCGCGCTGGTCGCGACGCCGATCGCGCTCGTTGCGCAGCAGGGGGCGGTCACCGGCCCGGGGGGCGTGGCCATCCAGGGCGTTTACGTGGACGCCGACGGCGTGCTGCGCGCGATGACGGCGACCGAGCAAGGGGATCGGTTGGCTCGGCTGCGCAAGCAGGCGGCGTCGCCGCGCGAACGATCGGCCGCCGCCAAGAAGTCGCCGCTGCGCAAGGTGTCGCTCGCCCGGCTGGCCCGTCGCCTGCGCTCGGCAGAGCCGGCCCAGCCACTGAGTGACGAGATGCGGTTCCTGGCGGGGGTCCAGCAGGTGCGCTACGTGTTCGGTTATCCCGATGACCCGGACGTGATCATCGCCGGTCCCGCCGAAGCGTGGGAAACGGACGCGGCGGGCCGCGTGGTGGGCGAGACCAGCGCGCGACCGGTACTGCACCTCGAAGACCTTACGGTGGCGCTGGGCGTCTTCCGGGACGGGGGCCAGGACGCCGCGGTCGGCTGCTCGATCGATCACACGGAAGAGGGGCTGCGCCGGCTCAAGGAATACGTGGCGCGGGTGGGCCGCACGCTGGACCGGCGGCAGATCGACGCGTCGCTGATGGAGGGGGTGCGCGACAGCCTGGGCCTGCAGAACGTCGCGCTCTACGGCGTGCCGGCCGATACACGGCTGGCGATGGTGCTGCTCGAAGCCGATTACCGCATGAAGCTGATCGGCATCGGCCTGGAGGACCCGCGCGTGCGCGGGCTGGCCAGCTACGTCTCGCTACTCGGTCCCGGCTCGGGCGGCACGAGCAAGCTTCAGCGCTGGTGGTTCGTGCCCGACTACGAAGCGATCCTCGCGAGCCCGGACGGGACCGCGCTCGAGCTCCGTGGGCAACGTGTCCGGCTGCTGGCGGCGGACGACGTGATCAAGGCGACCGGCCAGGTGGACCGCCGGGACTCGGCGGACCCGACCAATCGCCGCTTCGCCCAGGGGTTCACCAAACACTACGAAGAACTGGCTCGGACAAGCCCGATCTTCGCGGAGCTCCAGAATGCGTTCGACGTCGTGCTGATCGCCGCC
>JBGPMX010000693.1:0-3182 GCA_041487215.1 Planctomycetia bacterium
GATCGAGCGGTTCAAGGAGACCGAGGAGACCCAGCGCCGTGAGCTGAACGACTACCTGCTGGGGCTCGAAGTGGACTGAGCCGGTCGCCCGTGGGATTCATCACTTCGTGCCAAGCCGATCGACCCAGGGGTTCCAGGCGGCTGACGCCGCGTTCCACCCCTGGCTAACAACGGTCGCCGCTCCGCGGCTACAAGACGTCGGTTTTCCCCCGATGGCGCTCGTCGAGCAGCGGGCCCGCGTAAGCCGATGACCGTCCAGCCCCTCCCCGTTCGCCTTCCCTCATCAACTCCACCTCTGTAGGAATCGTCCGCGCGGTCCGTCATAATGTCCCTCGGAAAGAAAGCAAAGCGCGGATTCCCGCGTCGGGTGCTCCGCGTTTTCTCCGGGAGAAGCCTGGATGGATGCGCTCGAATACGCGCGCGAGCTGGTGCGACACGCGTCACCGAGCCGCGTGAGCAATGCGGACATATCCGACTACGTCGAGCGAGCGCTCCAGGCGATCGACTTCGAGACGGAGCGGATCGAGTACCGCGACGAGCAGGGGGTCCGCAAGGTCAACATCCTGGGCAAGAAGGGGGGTGGCCGCGGCCGAGGCCTGGCCCTGTTCGGACACAGCGACACTGTGCCAGCCGACGATTGGGCCGACGGCGATCCGTTCACTCCCGTCGAGCGGGACGGCTGTTTGTTCGGGCGCGGCAGCTGCGACATGAAGGGCTCGATCGCCTGCATGCTGGCCGCCGCCACGCGCTTCCGCCCCGCCGAACTCGCCCGCCCGCTCTTCATCGTCTGCACGGCCGATGAAGAGGTGGGCTATGGCGGAGCGACGCAGGTCGTGGCACGCTCCACGCTGTTCCAAGAGATCCGCACGGGGCAGGGGATCATCGGCGAGCCGACGCGGCTGGAGGTCGTGCACGCGCATAAAGGAACGCTCGGGTTCGTCGTCACGTCGCACGGCCGCGCGGCCCATTCCAGCACCACAAGGGGACTGAACGCCAACCACGCGATGATCCCCTTCCTGGTCGAGATGAAGAAGATCTACGATGAACTGCAGACGGACCCGAAGTACCGCGACGACGAGTTCGATCCGCCCACGCCGGGGTGGAACATCGGTGTCAACGACGGCAACACGCCGGTGAATGTGACCGCTCCGCGCACGTTGTGCACGGTCTACTGCCGGACAATGCCGGGGACGGATTACCGATCGCTCACCGAGCGGGTTCGGGCGGCCGCGGCGGCGAACGGCCTGGAGCTGGCCGTGCGCGGCAGCGGCGCCGCGCTGTATACGGATCCGCGCTCGGAGTTCGTCCGCAGCGTGCTCGATGTGGCCGGCCGCGCGCGCTCACGCACCGTGCCGTACGGCACCGACGGGCTGGTGTTCGCACCGCATCTGCCGCTGGTCGTGTGCGGACCGGGGGACGTGGCCCAGGCGCACACGATCGACGAGTGGATCGCGCTCGGCGAACTCGAAGCCGGGACCGAGCTATTCGCAAAATTGATGCGACGCGTCTGCACCCTGTCATCCTGAGCCGGCGAGGAACGAGCAGCGAAGGATCTCGGTCGGACAAGTAGGAGGCATGTCATCCTGAGCGACGCGAGGCACGAGCGGTATCCTGTCATCCTGAGCGTAGCGAGGAACGAGCGGAGCGAAGGATCTCGTGCCCCCGCTCCCGTCACGCGAAGAGAAGGGCTCGGCTCGGACGAGCGGAGGAAACTGATGCTCGACAAGCTTGCCGGTGAGACACATTTCGATCGCCGGCCCGAGGAGATCTGGCCGCAACTGACCAGCCCCAAGTTCCTCTGCGAGTGCTTCCCGGGGATCGACTCGGTGCTGAGCGCGGACGATATGTCGGCCACGTTCCGGGTCCGCCCCAAGTTCGGCTTCCTACGAACGACCCTGGATATCGCAGTTCGGTTCGTCGAGAAGGTGCCGCCGACGCGGGCGCGTGCGGTGCTGCGCATCCAGGGGATCGGCAGCTCGGCCGACGCGGAGGTCGAGTTCGAACTCGCGGCTTGCGGCGACGGCACCCTGCTGCGCTGGACGATCATCGTCCGCGAGCTGCGCGGGCTGCTCAAGACGGTGAGCGCCGGGCTGACCCAAGCCGCCGCGCAGCAGGTGGCGAACGAGACCATCGCGTCGATCGGCCAGCGGCTGCCGCCGCCGAAGACGTGAGAACGACAGCCGGCATGCCCGCGCCAGCTCAGAGGACCCGGGGCGGATGCGGCTCGGTCTTCCCCGCTTCGCCCGCGTCGCTGCCGAACCGTGCGGTGAACTCGTCACGCAAGAGCCCCATCAGCAGCGTGTCGTAGTAACGACCGCGGTGGAATCGGTCCTGCCGCAGCCGCCCCTCGGGCTTGAACCCGACCTTCTGATAGCACCGGATCGCGCCGGCGTTGTACTCGTAGACGCGCACGAAAACGCGGTTCAGGTTCAGCTCCTGGAACGCCCAGCGCACCATCGTGCGGGTCGCGTCCGTCCCGTACCCGTGATTCCAGCTCTCCTTGCTGCCGATCGCGATGCCGAGCTCGGCCCAGTGGTTCCGCCAGTCGACCTGGTGGAAGCCAGTGCCGCCAATGTGACTCCAGCTGCCCGGCCACGCGCTAAGATCATCCGGGCCTGGCAGCGCGTCGATCGCCAGCGCCCGCCGCGCCGGTTCCAGCTTGAGATTCTCCTCGAACCACCGCTCCTCCTCCGCCATGCCCAACGGGTATAGGGTGGCCAGCCCGTCCCGCACCTCCGGATCGTTGAGCCACTTGACGAACTGCGGCAGGTCATCGCGTTCGACGCAGCGCAAACGGACGCGGTCACCATAGATCATCGCAACGGACTCCTCGGTCGTCGGTGCGTAGTCTGCCTGTTCACACGATTGCCCGAATGACTGGGCTTCTGGGCGTGCCGCCACGTGCCACCCGATCCGTAAGCCCCCACCGAGATCCTTCGCTCCGCTCGTGCCTCGCTACGCTCAGGATGACAGGATACCGCTCGTGCCTCGCTACGCTCAGGATGACAGGATACCGCTCGTGCCTCGCTACGCTCAGGATGACAATCAACCCACCCTCTGGTGTCCGCGCTCGGGGTGGCAGCTCAACCGGTCAACAGCTCAACCGGTCAACAGGTCAACAGGTCAACAGGTCAACCGGTCAACCGGTCAACCGGTCAACCGGTCAACAGGTCAACGGGTCA
>JBGPMX010000694.1:0-3180 GCA_041487215.1 Planctomycetia bacterium
GCGAGGTGCCGCGTGCTCTGGCGACGTTATGTGCCGCTGGCGGTGTCCACGGGGTACCGAATCCTAGCGGGGTGTGGACCGGGGAGGCCGCGGCTCCAAGAACTCGGGCTGTCGTTCCTGGGCACGGAGAGAATCCCATAGGGAGCGGAGGCCGGGCGAATGAGGAACGTAATGTCGGTTGACTTAGAGGACTGGTTCTGCGTCTACAACATGAGCCGGCTGATCCCGTACGCGGACTGGGAGAAATGCGAATCGCGGGTGGAGCGCAACACGGGGCGGCTTCTGGACCTGTTCCGGAGGCACCACGTGGAGGCGACGTTCTTCGTGCTGGGCTGGGTGGCGGACCGGTTCCCGGACCTGGTGAAGGAAATCGAACGAGGGGGGCATGAGGTGGCGTCGCACGGGTACTCGCATCGGCTGCTGACCTTCATGCAGCCGGAGGAGTTCCGGGTGGATTTGCAGCGGTCGCTGGAGGTGCTGGCGAAGGCGACCAGCCAGGAAGTGCGCGGGTTCCGCGCACCGTCGTTCTCGTTGACACAGAAGACTCTGTGGGCGGTGGACATTCTGAAGGAGAGCGGCATTCGATACGACTCGTCGGTGTTTCCGGTGGCGTTCCATCCGGAATACGGCATTGCCGACGCGGACTTGCGGCCGTATCGGCTGGCTGATGGATTGACCGAGCTGCCCATGAGCGTAGCCGAAGTGTTCGGACGCAGGATTCCGTGCAGCGGCGGCGGATATTTCCGGCTGTACCCGTATGCACTAACGCGGTGGCTTATGCGCAGGTGTAACGAGCACGGGCGGCCGGTTATTTTCTATGTGCACCCATGGGAGGCGGATCCGGGGCAACCTCGCCTGAGAGGGATGCCGTGGTCGACACGGTTCCGGCATTACAACAACCTGGAAAAGACAGAGGAGCGATTGGAGCGGTTGCTGGGCGATTTTTCGTTCACCTCCGCGCGGAAATTGATTGCGGAACAATGATCGCTGGCGACGTGACGCTGTACCTGAAGCAGGCAGGGGCGACACACCGGCAATGAGAGGGTTGGCGCACGCCAGAGAGCGGCGCCGGGCGCCAGCGGCTGGCGCCGCCGAATCCGCCAGAGAGCGCGAGGCGATGCGCCCACTCATCGAGGACGACCGGCTCCCTGGCGCGACGGCAGGCGGGCTAGCTTCGCGTGTTCGCCCGCGACCCCAGGGTCACACGGACGCATTTTCCGAGGCGCCGACTCCGAGCCGGCCAGATCCCGAACCTCGGTCCGCGAGCCCCAGGCCCCTCCAGCCCGACGGCCGACCGTCCCCCCCCGTCGTCCACGCCGGTTGGGGCGGCCGCGATTCCTAGCACTTCAAGTTGGAGAGCCCCAGCATGAACGCCGACAAGCTCCGCGACTGCTTCAGCCGCTCCCTCGGTATTCCCCGGGAGCGGGTTACCGACGACCTCGCCTACAACAGCCTCAAGGAGTGGGACTCGGTGGCCCATATGGCTTTGGTCGTGGAACTCGAGACTGAGTTCGACGTCATGTTCGACACGGATGACATCCTGGGGATGAGCACCGTGACGAAGGCCCGCGAGATCCTGACTCGGCTTGGAGTGAGCTTCGATGCTGCTTGATGGCCGCGTCGCGCTGGTGACCGGCGCGAGCCGTGGCATCGGCGCCGCGATAGCACGCGCATTCGCCAGCGAAGGTGCGAGCTTGCTGCTGTGCGCCCGCAGCGAGGGTGTCGAGACCCTCGCCGCGGAACTGACCACGGCCGAGCGTCCGGCGCGCGCGATGCGCGGGGACATCAGTGATCCTTCCTTCGCTCGCGAGCTGATCGCCTCGATCCGCAAGGAGGACGGGCGGTTGGACGTGCTGGTGAACAACGCCGGCATCCTCCGGCGCGGGCTGATCGGGATGACCTCCACCGATCACATGCGGGAGCTGCTGGACGTGAACGTGCTCGCGCTAATGGCGCTGACGCAGTACGCGACGCGGGTGATGGATCGCGGTCGGTCCCCGAGTGTCGTGAACCTCACGTCCATCGCCGGCACCCAGGGCGCGGAAGGCCTTTCGGCGTATTCGGCGTCCAAGGCGGCTGTGGTGGGCTACACGCTCTCGAGCGCGAAGGAGTTAGCCCCGAAGGGGATTCGCGTAAACGCCATCGCGCCCGGTCTCATCGACACCGACATGATGCGCGACGTGACGGCCGTCTGGCCCGAGCGCCGGCTCCCGCACATCCGCATGGGCCGCGTCGGGACTCCCGAGGACGTCGCCGGCGTGGCCGTGTTCCTGGCCTCCGACCTGTCGCGCTACGTGACCGGGCAGGTGATCGGAGTCGACGGGAGCATGACGCCGTGATCGACGCGGTGCTGCGGCACCGGGATGAGCGCTTGGCCTTGATCGCGCCGGCCCAGGGCGCCCGCCTTAGCTACGCGGAGCTGGGCGCGCGGGTGGACGATGTGGCCGAGCGTCTGCGCGGCACGGTCGGTGAACGCAGGCTCGTCTTCCTCGCGCCCGGGCCGGACGTCCAGGCCGTGCTGCTCTACCTGGGCTGCCTGCACGCCGGACTGCCGGTGTGCCTGGCCGAGCCGCAGCCGGACCCGTTGGCCCGTCTGGCGCGCGCGTACGAGCCCGCGCTGGTGCTGGCCCCCGACACGTTGGCGACGCCCGAGGGTTGGGCGCCTGGCCCCTCGCCACTGCCGGGCTACGTCGCCGCGCTTGCCGAGCGGTTCGCGGAGCAGGCGCTGCACCCGGACCTGGCGCTGCTGCTCACGACCTCGGGTTCGACCGGGAGTCCCAAACTAGTGCGGCTCGCGGCGCGCAACCTGGAATCAAACGCCCGCGCCATCGCCGAGTACCTGGGTCTCGGGCCGGGGGAGCGGGCCGTGCAGAGTCTGCCGATGCACTACAGCTACGGGCTGTCGGTGCTGAACTCGCACCTGGTCGCCGGCGGCACGGTGGTCCTGACCCCGCACTCGTTCATGCGTCCCGAGTTCTGGTGCGACGCGGACGAGCAGCGCGCCACCTCGTTCGCCGGGGTGCCCTACATGTACGAGACGCTCCACCGGCTGCGGTTCGAGCCGGGGCGCCACCCGACGCTGCGGACCCTCACGCAGGCCGGTGGTGCGCTGCGCCGCGACCTGATCGCCCACTTTCACGCCCGCGCCACGCAGGCCGGCGCGCGGCTCGTCGTCATGTA
>JBGPMX010000695.1:0-3159 GCA_041487215.1 Planctomycetia bacterium
ACGCTTGAAGACGCCGCCGAACGCAACCTTGCCCATGAGCAGGTCCTGATCGCGGTAGGTCTCGACCACCCTGCCGGGAATGCCCAGGCACATCAGCAATCTCCTTGAGGCCAACGGGCAGGACACCGAGCGAGCCGCCGCCACTCAGATCCTTCGCTGCGCTCGTGCCTCGCTCCGCTCAGGATGACAGAGCCGGTGCGGCCGGCGGATTCGCTCAGAGGCCCACCCGGTGAATCCTTCGCTGCGCTCAGGATGATACGTCTTCACCTCTCATTGCAGGAGTCATGCGACACGCTTGTGTGCGATGACTGGACACAGCCCGGCCCTCCCCACTGAGCTGGGCGGCGGCGACGGCCAGTTGCCCGAAACTGAGGCCGCCGTCGTTGGGCGGCACCCGCCGGTGCCGGTACACCCGGAACCGCGCCGTGTTCAGCTCCGCCACCGTCTCTTCGGTCAGAAGCGCGTTCAGGAAAACGCCGCCGCTCAGGACGACCGCGTTCAGGCCGGTCGCCGCGCGGATGCGCTCGCACACCGTGGCAATGATCCGGACGACGGTGCAATGGAACGCCCGCGCGATGCACGCCGCGGCGATGCCCCGCCGCGCGTCTTCAGCGACCGCGCGAACGAGCGGCCGCGTGTCGATCACCAGGGGAGCCGGCTCGTTGTCCGCTTGTCCGTCGCCGCCCGCCGCGCGGTGCGGCACGGCCTGCGGGCCCGCCCGCCCCCCAACCCGCAGGTCGGTCGGGGGGTCGCTAACGCCGTCGCCACCGGACGCGATCGCATGAGACTCCATGGTGTCAAACGGGTAGATCGCGTCCGGGGCGACGGTTGTAGCAAGCCATTCGAGCTCCATGGCGGCCTGGCCTTCGTAGCTGACTCGTTCGCGCACGCCCGCGATAGCCGCCACGGCGTCAAAGAGCCGTCCTGCACTCGAGGTCCGCGGGGTCCGGAAGCCGGTCGCGAGCATCCGCTCGATGACCCGAAGCGACGACGCCGTGATTGGGCCGCTCGCCGCGGCATCACCCGCGTCCCCCGCGACGCGGCGGCAGCGCGGCAGCAACGCTCCGGGCGAGACGCCCGCGTCCAGCAGGTGGGCCGCCGCCATGCGCCACGGTTCGCGGATCGCCTGATCGCCACCCGGCATGCCCACCGGGCGGAGGTGAGCCGCACGGCGGAAGCCCGCGTAGTCCCCCACCAGGAACTCGCCGCCCCAGATCGTTCCGTCCGTGCCGTAGCCGGTGCCGTCGAACGCCACCCCGATGACCGGCTCGTGCAACCCGTGCTCCGCCATGCAGCTGGCCATGTGCGCATGGTGGTGCTGAACCGCCAGCAGCGCCGGACCATCGCCCGGCCGCGCTGCGTCTCCCGCCCGCTGCTCGGCGTAGCGCGTCGACACGTACGCTGGGTGCAGATCATGTACCAACACACGGGGCTCGACGGCAAAAAGTTGCTCGTAGAGCGCGATGTCGCGCAGGAACGCCCGGTAGGCGTCGTAGTGGTCGAGATCGCCCAGGTGGTGGCTGATGAAAGCGTGGCGGCCTCGGCCGAGCGCGAACGTCGCCTTGAGCTGGCCGCCGACAGCCAGCATCGGACGCGGGCAGGCGATGGGCAGCTCGAGCGGCTCGGGCGCGTCGCCGCGCGAGCGCCTCACCGGCAACTCGTCCCCCGCCACCACGCGTGTCACCGAGTCGTCACACCGCACCCGGATGGGGCGATCGTGCGTGAGAAACACGTCGGCAATGCCGCGCAGCCGCTCCAGCGCATCGCGGTCCTCGTGCGCGATCGGCTCGTCCGCGCGATTGCCGCTGGTCATGACCAGCGGCGTCCCGCCGGTGGCCCGCGCGAGCAGGTGATGCAGGGGGGTGTACGGAAGCATGACACCCAGATAGGGGTTGCCCGGGGCCACCTCGTCGGCGATGCCGCCGCCGGCACGCCGCCTTAACAAGACGATCGGGCGGCGCGGCGAGGTGAGCAGCCGCCGCTCTTCGGGCAGAACCCGGCACATCGCCTCGGCTGCCTCGGCATCGCACAGCATCACGGCGAACGGCTTCTCGTCGCGATGCTTGCGGCGGCGCAATTCGATGACGGCGGAGCGGTTCCGCGCGTCGCACGCCAGGTGGTAGCCCCCCAGTCCCTTCATGGCGCCGATGCTCCCGGCACGCAAGGCGGCGGCGAACGCGGCCAGCGGGTCGGCCGTTTCGACCGCCGCGCCGCCCGCGTCGGCGAGCTCCAGGTGTGGTCCGCACGCGGGGCAGGCGGTCGGCTGGGCGTGGAAACGCCGGTTGGTCGGGTCGTCGTACTCGGCCTGGCATGCCGCGCACATGGTGAAACCCGCCATGGTCGTGCGCTCACGGTCGTATGGCGCCCCGGTGACAATCGTCAGCCGCGGCCCGCAGTTCGTGCAGTTTAGAAACGGATAGCGGTAGCGGCGGTTCCGGGCGTCCTGTAGCTCTGCCAGGCAGTCGTCACAAGTCGCGGCATCGGGCGCCACAAAAACCGCAGCCTCGCCCGCGCCTGCGCTGGGCTCGATGCGGAACGGTCCCGCCCCACGGGCCGGGTGCACCTGCCAGGACAGCTGATCGATCCGGGCGAGCGGCGGCGGATGTCTGGCCAGTTCGGTCAGAAAGTGGTCAAGATTTCTCGATTCTCCCTCAACCTCAATGAACACACTTCCTGCCTGGTTTTGGACGTAACCGGTGAGATCGAGGCGTGATGCAAGCCCATACACGAACGGGCGAAAGCCGACGCCCTGAACGATTCCCCGCACGGCGATGGCGCAGCACTGCCTCATGGAAGACCCCAGAGCACATCGCAGCACACCGCATGCCCCGAGGAGCTCGGTGTGGCGTGCCCGTCGCGGACCGGCTGGCCCGTACGGCAGCCGGCGATGATTGCCGACCGCGCGGCACGCGGGCGCCGCCCCAGTCGCCGCGCAGGCCGGTGGTGCCGGCTCGCCCCGCCGAGCACGGTGCGGCGATTCTACCAGCCTGGGGGAAGGCAGCGGTTTGCATTTTTCTCCTCAAGGGGGCGCGTTTGCCAGGTCGATGAGAAAGACGACCTTGGCAGGCCGTATATCCGCTCCCCAGGGAAATTTCGGCAGCGTGTCCGAAGGACAGGTGAAGGCTTGTCATCCTGAGCGGAGCGAGGAACGAGCAGAGC
>JBGPMX010000696.1:0-3156 GCA_041487215.1 Planctomycetia bacterium
CGCGCTGCGCACCTGCGCGGCCATGATGCCGCCAGCCCCCGCTTCCAGGGGTTGCATTGCCGTGGCGTAATCCGTCGGCGCCAGCCGGACAAAGCTGTCCAGCCCGTGCGCGCGGCACGCGAGCGTCGCCAGCTCGATCTCGCGGATCGTCGCCCCGGTGTGTTCCTGATCGATCCAGATCGCGTCGTAGCCGCCTCCCAGCGCGACGATCTCGATCAGCTTGTGGTTCAGCAGCTGTCCGATGCCGAATGCGTGAACAACCTCGCCTTTGGCCAGGATTTCTTTGATGCGTTTTGGCATTCCGAATGAATACACCGCGGTTGGCGGCGCGGCAAGGAGATTGTACGATTTGCGTCCGCTGTGACCGGCGGTGTCGCAGGGCCGAGCGTGGTCGCTCGGCATCCCCGCCACGCCGCGGCCGGCCAGCCCCCGAAATTCGAGTGCCTCATGCCGAACCGTGCGCACGTCGTCATCACCGATTACATCACCGAACCGGAGATCGAGCGCCCGGTGCTCGAAGCGGACGCCGAAATCACCTGCCTGGGGGCGCGGGGATCGAGCGAGCTCGTCGGGCGTCTCCGCGACGCCGACGTGGTTCTCTGCTGCCACGACGCGCGGATCACCGCCGAGGTGCTGGACGGCGCGGCGCGTTGCCGCGGCGTGATCCGGATCGGGGTGGGCTACGACAACATCGACACACGGGCTGCGGGCGAGCGGGGCATCGTCGTCTGCAACGTGCCCGATTACGGCACCGAAGAGGTGGCGGACCACGCGCTCGCGCTCCTGCTGGCTCTCGCGCGTCGCTTGTTCCCCGCGGTGGAATCGGTACGCGGCGGCCTTTGGAATCCTGAGATGACGCGCCATGCGCCCCGGCTGCGCGGCCAGACCCTGGGCATCATCGGCTCGGGCCGCATCGGCAGCGCGCTGGCCTTGCGTGCCCGCGTGCTCGGGATGCGCGTCGTGATCTTCGATCCGTACCTGCCGCGCGGCTTCGAGAAGTCGCTGGGCGTGGAGCGGGTCTGGGACCTCGCCGAGCTCTTGCCGCAGTGCCGGTTCCTGAGTGTGCACTGCCCGCTGAGCGACGAAACGCGCCACATGCTGGACGCCGCTCGCCTCAACCTCCTGCCCCGCGGCGCGTTCCTGATCAACACGGCGCGCGGCGGGATCGTCGACGAGCAGGCGGTGCTCCGGGCACTCGATGCCGGGCAACTCGACAGCGCGGCGCTCGATGTGCTGGAGTGCGAGCCGCTGGCGGACGAGGAACTGCGTCGTCACCCGCGGCTGCTCGTCACCCCGCATTGTGCGTTCAACTCCGCGGCCGCGGGCCCCGAGTTGCGCCGCAAGGCCGCCGAGGAAGCGCTGCGCTTGCTGCGCGGCGAACCGCCACGCAACCCGGTGAACAGCCAATTCTTGCGCACGTCGCGACTCCCCTGAGCGTCTGAGCCGCACGGATTCCATCGCCTGGTCATTCAGCTCCACGGTGTCCCAAGTAGGGACGCAGAAGAACGCAGGCTGCCGACCGGGCGTACGTCTGGCTTTCCAGCCTGACAAGGCCCATGCCGAACAGAGTCAGGCTGGAATGGGAGAGTCAGGCTGGCAAGCCTGACGTACCCGGCTTTTCTCTCGATTCCGCGCGAACCTTTTGCCGATGCGCGCGTCTGATGGGTGATCCCACCCCGTGTTTTCTGGGCAAGAAGACGGTAGTGGGTCAGGTAGCCGCCGGGCGCTCGTACCGCCCGCGTCCGATTGCGACAAGCTTTGGCAGGATCTAAGATAGAGCACGATCGGCTCCCCGTGTGGGAGCCGCAGAAGGCGTTTCACACCGAACCCTCTGGGGGTTGTCATGGCCACGATTCGCACACCGCGCATTTCCAAGCGGCTCGTCCTCAAGATGGACAAGACGTTGCGCGATCGCGCGATGGCTCGGCCGGAGCACGCCCCCGGCAGTTCCGTACTGCCCTCGGTTACCGGGCTCACGGCGCAGCGCCGGTCGCACTCGACCGCGTGCCGCCGATCGGCCGGGCATCTGGCCCATGCGGGCGCTTACCAGCGCCAGGCATGGCCGGGTGGCTGGTCCAGAGCCGGCCGAGCACTTTAGCTGCACTGGGCGGCAATGGCCCGGCGGTGCCGACTGGCTCCCCGCTCGGGCTCATGTGTTCTGCTCGATGCAGTCAGGCCTTTACCATCCGTTAAGGCCGACCCCGCTCGACAGCACTTTGGATCTCCCGACCCGGTCGGACCGGCTCACGGGGCGGTTCGTCCCGCGCACGCCGGCCCGGTCGGCTCACCGGCCCGCTCCGCGCGTGCCCCGTCTGCCTACGGGTGCCGTCGCCGAACCCGCTGTCCGCCGTGTCCCCGTGTTTTTTTCATGGTTTCCGGGCTCGGCCTCGCCCGAGCCTGCGACCGAGTACTTTTCGGGGCGACGAGTTCCATCATGGAATGGTCCAACATCGTGGCGTTGGTCACCCGTGCCCAGCGGGGGGACCGTGAGGCCTACGGCGAGCTTGCAAAGCAATTTCAGGCCACTGTCTATGCGATGGCACTGAGCAGCCTGCGCGATGCGCACGAGGCGCAGGAGCTGGCGCAGGAGGTGCTGGTCCACGCGTTCATCAAGCTGGATCAGCTGCGCGAGCCGGCCGCGTTCGCCGGCTGGCTGCGCCAGATCACCGCGCGCATGGTTATCAACCGGGTGACGCGGCGTGCGCGGGCGCAGGCGGCGGAGCCGAAGCTGCTCGACGCCACGCCGGCCCGCACGCCCACCCCGCTCGACGCTCTCATCGCGGGCGAGCAGGCGTCGCGGGTGCGTGCCGGAATCGAGCGGCTGGGCGCCATGGACCGGGAGACGCTGGTCGCCTTCTACTTCCGCGGCAAGTCGCTCGATCAGATCAGCCGCGATGTCGAGGCGCCGGTCGGGACCATCAAGCGGCGGCTGCACGTGGCGCGCAACCGTCTGCGGCGGCAGCTCGAATCCGAGACGGCGCCAGCGCTGCGCGGCACGTCGCGTCGCACACTGGTCGGGGCCGGAACGTAGGGAGAAGAGTCAGGAGGCAGGGGTCAGGAGGCAGGGGTCAGGAGGCAGAGGTCAGGAGGCAGAGGTCAGGAGGCAGAGGTCAGGAGGCAGAGGTCAGGAGGCAGAGGTCAGGAGGCAGAGGTCAG
>JBGPMX010000697.1:0-3155 GCA_041487215.1 Planctomycetia bacterium
AGGTCCACGGCATCGTGCGGCGGTCGAGCACGGAGAAGTTCGAGCGCATCGGCCACCTGCGCGACCGCGTCCGGCTGCACCAGGCCGACCTGCTCGACCAGCTTTCGATGATCAATTTGCTCAAGGCGGTGCGGCCGTGCGAGGTGTACAACCTGGCCGCCATGAGCTTCGTCCCCACCAGCTGGACCCAGCCCGTGCTCACCGGCGAGTTCACGGCGATCGGTGTCACGCGCATGCTCGAGGCGATCCGGCTGGTGGACCCGGAGATCCGCTTCTACCAGGCGTCGTCCAGCGAGATGTTTGGCAAGGTGGTGGAGACCCCGCAGACCGAGAGCACGCCGTTCCACCCGCGCAGCCCGTACGGCGTCGCCAAGGTGTACGGGCACTGGATCACGGTGAACTACCGTGAGAGCTACGGCATGTTCTGCTGCTCGGGTATCCTCTTCAACCACGAGTCACCCCGGCGGGGCAGGGAATTCGTCACGCGCAAGGTAAGCGACGCCGTGGCGCGGATCCGCGCCGGGCTCCAGGCCAAGCTCAGCCTGGGCAACCTGGAGGCGCGGCGCGACTGGGGCTTTGCCGGCGATTACGTTCGCGCCATGTGGCTGATGCTGCAGCAGGACCGCCCCGACGACTTTGTGATCGCCACCGGCGAGACGCACTCGGTGCGCGAGCTCGTCGAGCACGCGTTCCGCTGCGCCGGGCTCGATGGGCAGAAGTACGTGGAGATCGATCCCGCGCTGCGGCGTCCGGCCGAGGTGGACCTGCTGTGCGGCGACGCGTCCAAGGCCGCCCGCGTGCTGGGCTGGAAGCCCGAGGTCGACTTCAGCCAGCTCATCGAGATGATGGTGGCCGCCGACCTGGAACGTGTGGGCTGGGAGGGCGCGGAGAAGCCGAACAAGGCTGTGCGGTCCAGGTGAACCCAGGGCAGGCATGCGCGCACTGGTGACCGGAATCACGGGGTTTGTCGGCGGGCATCTCGCCGAGCGGCTGCTCGCCCAAGGCGACCGCGTCATCGGCTGCTCGCGCCGCGGCGTCTGGCCCGACGAGCTGCGTCACCTCGCCCCGCGCGTGACGCTGGTGGCGTGTGACTTGTGCGACCCCGCGGCGGTGGCCCGGCTGCTGGACCGCGAGCTGTGCGACACGGCCTACCACCTGGCCGGGCTCGCCAACCCGCGCGCCTGCGCGGCCGACCCGGAGCTCGCGCGCCGCGAGAACACCGAGGCCACCCGCAACCTCTACGAGGCGGTGCGGCAGAGCGGGCAGCGGCCCCGCGTGCTCTTCGTCAGCACCTCGTACGTCTACGGCCAGCCGCGCGCCGAGGAGCTGCCCATCCGCGTCACCTGCCCGATCCGCCCCCAGCACCCCTACGCCGCGAGCAAGTGGGCGGCGGAGGAGCTCAGCGTGCGCTACGCCGCCGAGCACGGCCTGGACGTGGTCCGCGTCCGCCCGTTCAACCACACCGGGCCGCGCCAATCGCTCCGCTACATCGTGCCCGATTGGGTACAGCAGATCGCGGCCATGGAAGCGGGCCGTGCCCGCCCGGTACTCCGCGTGGGCAGCCTGGACACGCGCCGCGACTACACCGATGTCCGCGACGTCGTGCGCGGCTACTGGCTGCTCGCCGGCAAAGCACCTTCGCGCACCGTCTATAATCTCGGATCGGGCGTGGCGCGCAGCGGCCGCGAGATCCTCGGCGTACTCCGCTCCCTCAGCCGCGTGCCGTTCGACCTGGAACCGGACCCCGGCCGGGCGCGCAGCGGGGAAGCCGCCGAGATCGTCGCCGATCCGGCCCCGCTCCAGGAACTCACCGGCTGGCGCCCCGAGATCGACCTCGAGACCACGCTGCGCGACACGCTGAACTACTGGCACTCCAGGCAAGGAGGCGGATCGTGAAAATCGCCGTCATTGGCACCGGCTACGTCGGCCTGGTGACCGGCACCTGCTTCGCGGAGAGCGGCAACCACGTGATCGGCGTGGACAACGATCACGCCAAGATCGCGCTGCTCGAGGCGGGCGGGTTGCCCATCTACGAACCCGGCCTCAAGGAGCTCGTGGAACGCAACCGGCACCTCGGCAGGCTGCGCTTCAGCACCGACCTGGCGCGCTCGGTGGCCCAATCGCAGATCCTCTTCATTGCCGTGGGCACGCCGCAGTCCGCGCAGGGCGCCGCCGACCTGTCCAACGTCTGGGCCGTGGCGGACGCCATCGCCCCCGCGCTCGACGGGCACAAGACCCTTGTGATCAAGAGCACCGTGCCGGTCGGCACCGCCGCGGCGCTCGAGGAGCGGCTGGCGCGCCGTACTCGGCACTCGTTCGACGTGGCGTCGAACCCCGAGTTCCTCAAGGAGGGGGCGGCCATCGAGGACTTCACCCGCCCCGACCGCGTCGTGGTTGGCGTGCGCCGGCCCGCGGTCGCGGACCTGCTGCACGCTCTGTACGCCCCCTTTCTGCGCACCGACAAACCGTTCCTGGTGATGTCGCCCGAGAGCTCGGAGATGACCAAGTACGTGGCCAACGCCATGCTCTCCACCAAGATCAGCTTCATCAACGAGATGGCCAATCTCTGCGAACGCATGGACGCGGACATCAACGACGTGCGGCGCGGCATCGGCCACGACAGCCGCATCGGCTTCTCGTTCCTGTTCCCCGGTGCCGGGTACGGCGGCTCCTGCTTCCCCAAAGACGTCCGCGCGCTGATCGCCATGGCACGGGCGCTGGGCGTTCCCGCCCGGCTGCTCGAGGCGGTCGACGCGGTCAACGAGGCGCAGAAGCAGGTGCTCTGGCACAAGATCCGCGAGCACTTCGGCGGGCAGCTAACCGACCGCCGCATCGCCGTCTGGGGGGTCGCCTTCAAGCCGCGCACCGACGACGTCCGCGAAGCCCCCGCACTGGTTGTGATCGACGAACTGCTCGCCGCCGGCGCCCGCGTGCGGGTGCACGACCCCGAGGCGATGCGCAACGTCCGCGCGCTCTACGGCGACCGCATCAGCTACCACGACCTGCCGTACGGCGCGCTGGAGGGGGCCGAGGCCCTCGCCATCGTCACCGAGTGGAACGAATTCCGGAACCCCGACTTCGAGCAGATGGTTCGCCTCATGAAGAGCCCGGTCGTTTTCGACGGCCGGAACCTGTACGAGCCGGCCCAGATGGCG
>JBGPMX010000698.1:0-3144 GCA_041487215.1 Planctomycetia bacterium
CCCCATTGCCACAATTGCATTGGCCACCAGCACAAAGACGGCTCCCGCAATACCCTTCTCGCGTCTCATTCCCCCGAGTGTGTTCGGCGTCGAAGGTGCCTTCAACGCCCCAATCACACCAATAGCGCTCATGCCGAGCGTCAAAATCACAAGGCACACCATGAAAACGTACGTTCGCGTGAGCATGATGTCTTCGCTTGGAATGAAGAATCCCTACGCCTTCACCCGCCCCCGCTCCGCTTCGATCACCTCACGCAGGATATCCTCCATCGAGTACCGCTGCACGAACTTGATCGTGCGGCGCAGGCGGGAGAGGTCCGGGATGCGGCAGCGGACGTCCTCGAAGCCGGGGCCGAATGCTTGGGAGTAGCTGATGTGCTCGATCTTCGCTGACGGGTTTCCAAGACGGACGATGTGTTCGGCGAGTTGGCGGATCGTGATCGCTTCGTCGTTGCCGATGTTGAAGATTTGGCCGACCGCCGCGGGCGACTCCATCAGGTCGATGACCGCTCGCACCGTGTCGCGCACGTGCATGAAGCAGCGGACCTGATTGCCGTCGTCGTGCACCTCGACCGGCCCGCCGGCCAGGGCTTGGCCGACGAACCGCGGGATCACCATGCCGTACCGCCCGCTCTGCCGCGGGCCCACCACGTTGAAGAACCGGCCCACCACGACCGGAAGGCCGCGCTGCCGGTGGTAGGCCAGGCCCAGGAACTCGTCGATCAGCTTGGTGTAGGCGTAGATGTAGCGCGTCTTGGACGGGCAGCCGAGCACCATGTCGTCATCTTCGCGCATGCGCTCCGCCGACCCCTTGCCATAGACCTCGCTCGAGCTGGCCAGGAACACGCGCGACGGCCGCGCCATGGCGAGCCGCAGCACCCGCTCGGTCGGCTGGATGTTCCGCTCGACCGTCTCGATGGGGAACTGGACGACGAAGCTCACGCCGACGGCGGCGGCCAGGTGGTACACCTCGTCGGCTTCGCGCACCAGCTCGGGCAGCTGCGGGTCATCCGCCACCGATGCTTCGACCAGGCGCAGCCGCGGATGCTCGGCGACGGCCGCGAGGTTCTCGCGCGAACCCGTGGACAGGTCGTCGATGACGATCACGCGGTCGCCGCGCTCGAGCAGCGCCTCGGCCAGATGGCTGCCGATAAAACCCGCACCGCCGGTAATGAGGCTGGTCGTCATGGAATGTCAGCGCCTTGCGGCCTCCGCCGTGTCGCGCGCCCGCAGCCGCTCGACCGCCCGGCGTGCGGCCTGCGCGACGCCGACCCATCCGGCCGGCTCATGGGGTGAACTCCAGGTCGCTGGTATCCAGCCGGCCCTGCGACCCGAGCCGCCGAAACTGTTCCAGCGTGCGGCGGATCCCCTCGGCCAGCGGGGTGCGCGGGATGCCGCCGATCTCGCGCTCCAGGCCGCTGTCGTCCAGGTCGTAGGCGATCGGCAACTGGCGATCGCCGTGCGTGACGAGCGCGGCGGCTTCGGGCGCCACGCCCACGAGTGCCGCACGGAACTCGGCCAGGTCCACTACCGAGCCGCGCAGGTTGTAAACGCCCGCTGCGTCGTACGGCACCTCCAGGCAGCGCACAAATGTCCCCGCCACGTCCTCGACGTACTGCAGATCCTGCCGGCCGCCGTAGCTGATGTGATAGGGACGTCCCGCCGCCACCGCCTTGATCGCCTTGGTCGGCTCCGACGTCACCCCCTGGTCCCGCCCCACTCCGAAGACCGTCCAGGGCCGCAGTCCGATCGACGGCAATCGGTGATCCTGCCAATAAACCCGCGCGTTCGATTCGTTGCAAACCTTGAACGTCCCGTAATGCGTCGATGGCACGAGGGGCGCGTCGGCTGGCAAGCGGCCGGCACCGTACCGATCCGGCGGGCCGTACACGGCCGCGGAACTCGCGTAGACCAGTCGCTCGACCTGTCCGGCGAGCTGCCGCACCGCCTCGAAGACGCACAGCGTGCCGACCACATTCACGCGTGCGCCCAGGATCGGGTCGGCCCGGCACGTCGGAACCTGCAACCCCGCCAGGTGCACCACGTGCGTGACGGCGTGCTCGCCGAGCGATCGGACGAGCGTATCGAGATCCGTGACGTCTCCGGGCACGAAAGTCACCTGCTCGAGTTCGTCCGGCTCGAGCACCAGGTCCATGCGGCGCCAGTCCTCCTTGAGGTCATAAATCCGCACGTGCGCCCCGCGCCGGACCAACTGCTTGGTGATCCAGGTTCCGATGCAGCCGTACCCGCCGGTGATCAGCACGCGCACGCGTTTAGTACTCCTGGCCGCAGGCAATTCAGCAAAGACGTATGCTGTCCGAAGCCGCCGCGGGACGCAAGTCCGCCCGAGCCATCGTCGTACGCGAGGCGAAAAGGAAGCGATTTCGAGTCCGAAGGGACGCGATGCTTCAGCCTGAAAGGCTGGCATTATCCAGCCCAGGGCAACGCCCTGGGTGCTTTATCAGGAGAAGACCCACGCCCTGAAAGGGCAGCACAAGTCGGTTCCCCAGGGCGTTGCCCTGGGCTGGAGACTCTCAGCCTTTCAGGCTGCAGAACTACATCTCCTTCGCCACTGCCTGCGCTGAATCGCGCGCGGCCAGCGCGCAGGCCACCGCGGCGGCGAGCCGGGCGTTCTCGACGACCAGCGCCCGGTTCGCGGCGAGCACTCGCCCGCCGCTCGCCGCGCGAAGCCGGTCCAGCAGGTAGGGGGTGACCGCCTTGCCGCATACGCCGAACCGCGCGGCGTCTTCGAGCGCGCCGCGGGTCAGTGCATCGAGTTCGTCGGCCGGCATCGCGAAGGGGGCGGGCGGCTTCTGCACGATTAGCACGCCGGACGGGATGAGCAGGTTCAGGCCGCTTTGAATTACAGCGGCGGCGGCGCTCGGCGTGTCCACCCGGTTCTCGAGCCGCAGGCCGCTCGACGCGGCCAGAAACGCCGGCAGCTCGTCGGTCTGGTATCCCAGCACCAGCACGCCACGCGTCTCCAGGTACTCGAGCGAGCGGGGAAGATCGAGGATCGACTTGATGCCGCTCGACACGACGGCGACCGGCGTGTGCGCCCGTTGCTCGAGATCGGCCGATACGTCCCACGTCTCATCGGCTCCGCGATGTACGCCGCCGATGCCGCCGGTGGCCATGATCGGG
>JBGPMX010000699.1:0-3141 GCA_041487215.1 Planctomycetia bacterium
CCATCGACGGCGTCGTCACGGCGGCACGCGCCGCGGGCAAACCGGTCACGGTGTGCGGCGAGATGGCGTCCGATGCGCAAGGCGCCATGGCGTTGGCCGCGCTGGGCGTGGCGGCGCTGAGCGTCCCCGTCCACGAGCTCGACCGCGTGCATGGCGTGCTGGCCACGCTGCCGAGCGACCTCCTGGCGGAGTTCCGGCCAATGCTGAGCGGCTTGCGCACCGCGGGGGAGGCGCGCGCCATCCTGGAGCGGGCAACGCGGGCCACCGCGGGCGAGACGAACCCGGCGCTGCGAGCCGTCCCGCTCGGCGCCCTGCCCGCCGTCACGATCACGTCGTGAGCGGGCTCGGCGCGGCGCGGCGCGCCGGACCCCGGCGGTGTTCCTGGCCGAAGGCCTCAAGTGCGCCGACTCCCCTCACCCCCGTCCTGGGCGAGGGGGTTAAATGCGCGGCGGCGGACGGACCGCGGCGAGAAGTGAGATCATGCGGCGGGCCGGGTCGCGCCGCTTCGCGCCTCGCGCAGGCGTTGGCAAAGAGCCGGGAGGGTGACGCGGTGATCGCCGCAGAAATAGAAGCTGCGGCCGCCATCGGCCACCGTCCGGATCAGGATCGTCTTCCACGGGCGGTAGTAATACTGCGCCTGCGTCTTCGGTGCGGTGCCCGACCGCCAATCGTCGGGCAGCGGCACCAAATCGAACACCGCGGTCGTGAACTGCGCCAGCGAACAGCCCGCCTGCCGAGCGACGTTGCGCGCCATCGACAGCGCCTTGAGGTACACTTCGGGGCCGGTCACCGCCGACCCGATGTTCAGGAACACGCCCCCCTCGAGCTCGGTGATGGCCTGGGCGAAGATCAGGAAGTCCGTGTACGAGCTGGCGCCGAGCGCCGCGCCGTCGCAGTTCGGGTGCTGGTGGATGATGTCGCAGCCGATCCCGACGTGGCAGGTGACCGGCGTGCCGTGCCGCCATCCGGCCGCCGCGATGCTCCAGGCGCGGTACGGGAACCGCTCCCGCTCGATCACCCGGCCGACCGCCTCGCCCAGCCCCTCGCCGTTCCGAGCCGCCTCGCAGGCGATCGCGTTGATCCGCCCCGTGTCGGCCCACATGCCGAACTCGCCGCGGCGGATGTATCGACCCACGTCCTCGCTGGTGCCGCCCCGCCCGGCCAGCTCGAAATCGTGGATGATCCCCGCCCCGTTCGTGGCCACGTGCGTGACCATCCCCTTCTCGATCAGCTCCACGATCGAGCCCGATAGCCCTTGCTTGATCAGGTGCGCACCGATCATGCAGAGGACCGGACGGCCACTCTGCCGCGCTGCGCTGATAGCCGCAACCAGCTCGTCCAGGTCCGGGTG
This sequence comes from Planctomycetia bacterium, assembly GCA_041487215.1. Taxonomy (GTDB): domain Bacteria; phylum Planctomycetota; class Planctomycetia; order JALXBF01; family JBGPMX01; genus JBGPMX01. The sequence continues at coordinate 1,352 of JBGPMX010000699.1, forward strand.
TTCATAGCGCGATACGGGAAGGCTGTGCGGCAGGTGGGATGGCAGCGTCAGGTCGTGTTGCCGCTCGGCCAGCGGCCGCAGCTGGAGCTGCGCGCGATCGAAGACGGGATAGCGGCTCATGGGCCCTCCTTGACCGGCCGGGGTTATACCACAAGGCTGGGCTGATGAAAAGCACGGGCTTTTCAGGTGCGCTGCGCGCTCGGTGCCGACCAGCGATCCGGACGAAAGGTTTGCGCCCGAGGGCGGCTGATACCCCTCCTTCCCCCCCTTGCTAAGGGGGGGACAAGGGGGGTATCAGCGCAACAAAACCGGCATGAACACCCGGCATGCATTTTCATCAGCCCGCCACAAGGGCTGCCGCGAGGCGAGGTAGGCAACCGCCATTGACCCGTTTCGCCTGAATTTCTATTTTGTCCGCCTCTGATAATCCGTCCCGTGTGCTCGTCCCCGGACGGGGCGCGGTGGCCCGACGCGGAGCCGCCGGCGCCCGGCGCAGTCCGCCAGCCGTTTCGGAAAGGATTCCGACCGCATGTCTCGCGACCTGACCCTCCTCGTACAGCAGCTTGGAGCACCTCGCGTGCTTGTCCTGGGCGACGTGATCCTTGACCGGTACACCTGGGGAGATGCGGAGCGGGTCAGCCAGGAGGCCCCGGTCATCCTGCTGCGCGCGGACAAGCGGGAGCAGAGGCCGGGCGGGGCGGCGAACGTGTGCGCCATGCTCCGCGGCCTCGGCGCGCAGCCCACGCTGGCCGGCGTGGTCGGGGATGACTCGGACGGTGACCAGGTGCGCGACGCGCTGCGGCGGGCCGAGGTGGGGTGCGCGGCCGTGCTCACGGACCCAAGCCGCCCGACAACGGTCAAGGAGCGGTTCATGGGGCGGGCGCAGCAACGCCACCCGCACCAGATGCTGCGCGTGGACCAGGAAGTGCGCGATCCGCTCAACGACGAGCTCGAGACCAAGCTGCTCGCGGTGATCGCCGATCTGCTGCCGGACGAGGACATCGTGCTGATCTCCGACTACGGCAAGGGGGTGTGCACGCCGCGCGTCCTGGCCGAGGTGATCGGGCGCGCGCGGCAGGCGGGCAAGCGCGTGATCGTCGATCCGCTACGTGGCAATGACTACAGCCGCTACCGGGGCGCAAGCTCGATGACGCCGAACCGTCTCGAGGCCGGCCTGGCCACCGGCAGCAAGATCGTCGTCGCCGCCGATGCGCTTCCCCTGGCCCGTAAGCTCTGCGCGGAGCTCGAACTCGAAGCGGCCGTCATCACCCTGGACAAAGAGGGCATGGCGCTGGCGCAGTCGGACGGCCGAGCCCGCGTGATCCCAACCCGCACGCGTCAGGTCTACGACATCACCGGGGCAGGTGACATGGTGCTGGCCGTCATCGGCATGTGCCTGGCCGCCGGGGCGTCGTACGAGGACGCAGTGCGACTGGCCAACGTGGCGGGCGGCCTGGAAGTCGAGAAGATCGGCGTGGCCGTGGTCACGCGCGCCGAGATGCTGGCCGATCTCGGCACCGCACGCCGCCCGTCGTCCGACAAGGTGCTCGACCTGGAATCGCTCACCGCCGAGCTCGCGCGGCGCCGTGCCGCCGGTGAGCGCATCGTCTTCACCAATGGCTGCTTCGACATCCTGCACGCCGGGCATGTGGCGTACCTCAAGGACGCGGCGGCGCACGGCGACTGCCTGGTCGTCGCGATAAACAGCGACGCCAGTGTGCGGGCGCTCAAGGGACCCGGCCGCCCCATCGTGCAGCAGCAAGACCGCGGCGCCGTGCTCGCGGCGCTCG
>JBGPMX010000700.1:0-3135 GCA_041487215.1 Planctomycetia bacterium
AGACGCGCATGCGCTCATAGTCATCGGAACTTTGGACAGCAATTTCGATATCGCCCTGCTGAAGCATGCTCCAAAGCATTCCCTGCGCCCGCCAACCGCCGGCTTCACCGAGCAGATACATGGCCTCCGTGAAAGCGGGCCATGTCGTGACCATAGGGCCGGTCAGATTAGGTAGACACGCCACGCAAGCATCGTGATCAGGCTCTCCTTTGTCGATGAGAGCAACCAGCGGGCCGGCATCAACGAGAACGACGTCTCCGGGCCTTGGCATCAACCGCCTCCAGAACGTACTTGCGCGCGTTACGCCCGAGGTCCCCGGGACCCTCGAAGCCGCCCAGCAGGTGCCGGACCCGCTCGTAAAGGGTTCCCCGGCCGTTCCCCAGCCCGGCGGCGCAGTACTGGCGCAACGCCTTCTGGATAATTTCGGATTCCGTCGTGCCGGCCTGCCGTGCCAGCCATTTCAGGGCACGCGCCAGCTCCGCGTCCAGCCGCACGCTCTTGACCATGCTGGGCATGACGGCAACCTCCTCGTAAACCGCCTCGTAATACAGCGATAGATAAATTGTAATACAATAGGGAGTTGTTCGAGTCAATCGGTGGCCCCCTGCCTCGCCGTCTCCGTGCGGTTCCCGCTTGACTCTTGCGCTGCGGTCACGGAAATTCACATCTGTCCGCCCGCGTGCTCCCACCCCCGCCGAACCCCGCCGCGAGGATCCCGCCATGGTTGCCCGCTCGGATGCCGGCGCAGGTCCGGCATCGCTGCAAGACGAGTTGCTCGAGAGCGCCGAACGCTACCTGCCCGGCGCCAGCCTGGGAATGATGTGGCTGCCGGCCGATTTGCGCATGGTGATGGTGCGCGGCGCGGGGGCAAAGCTGTACGACGCGGCGGGCGAGGAGTACCTGGACTTCATGCTCGGCTCCGGACCGCTCCTGCTCGGGCACGCGCACCCCGAGGTCGTAGAGGCGGTGCGGCGGCAGGCCGAACGCGGGTCGACCTACTTCGCGCTCAACGAGCCCGCGGTGCGGCTCGCGGAACGCATCGTCCGCGCGGCACCGTGCGGCGAGGCAATCCGGTTCCAGACCACCGGGAGCGAGGCGACGTTCGCGGCCCTGCGTCTGGCGCGTGCCTTCACGGCCCGCGATAAGGTGCTCAAGTTCGAAGGCGGCTGGCACGGCGGCCACGACATCGGCCAGCTCAGCTCCGCCCCGCTCAGCCCGCCACCGTACCCGCAGCCCGAGCCCGATTGCGACGGCATCGCCGAATCGGCCCGATCGGACACGCTGGTCGCGCCGTTCAACGATCCGGCCACCACCGCGGAGATCGTCGAGACGCACGCGCGGGAGATCGCCGCGGTCATCGTCGAGCCGCTCCAGCGTGCGATCCGGCCCGAGCCCGGCTTCCTGGAGAAGCTGCGCGAACTCACGGAGCGGTTCGGCATTGTGCTTGTCTTCGACGAGGTCGTAACCGGCTTCCGCCTGGCCTGGGGCGGCGCGCAGGAACGCTACGGCGTCGTGCCCGATCTGGCCTGCTACGGCAAGGTGATCGGCGGGGGCTACCCCTTGTCCGCTGTGGTCGGCCGCCGCGACATCCTCTCAGCAGCCAACCCGGCACGAAGGGCGGAGGGACCGTACTGTTTCCTGAGCGGCACGCTGACCGGCAACCCCGTGTCGGCCGCGGCGGGCCTGGCCACGCTCGCCGCGCTCGATCGGCCCGGGGTGTACGACCGGCTGCACCAGATCGGCAGCACGCTGCGCGCAGGCATCGCCGAGATCGCACGCCGCCTGGGTGAAGCGGTGCAGGTGGTCGGCGACGGACCCGTGCTGCAAGTGTTCTTCGGGGACCAGCCGATAGGGAACTGGCGCGACGGGCTGCGTGCGGATCGCGCGCGAGCGGTCCGGTTCGGGCACGAGCTGATCCGCCGCCGCGTGTACTGCACGCCGGGGGGCAAGCTCTACCTTTCCCTGGCGCACACCGATGAGGACCTGGCGACGGCGCTCGAGCGGATCGAGGACGCGATGCGGGCGACGCGAGGCCAGTAGTTCGGTGCCCCCCGCCCCGGTTCAGCACCCCTCACCTCCAACCGTGGGCTGATGAAAAGCCCGCGCTTTCTGGCGGGATTCCGGATTCCGTCCGAACCACTAACTCGGTACGAAACTGTTGCGCCCCCGCGCCGCTGATACCCCCCATCCCCCCCATGCCAACGGGGGGACAAGGGGGGTATCAGCGCAACAAAACCGGCATAAGAACCCGATGCACATTTTCATCAGCCCACCCCCAACCCCTCTCCCCACGCTCGCTCCTGTGATCCATGAGAGGGGGTGGCGAAATCCGGGGGTGAGCGGCCGTGGCGAGCGGGAGACCTGCGGTCAACGCAGTCGACATCCGCGTCGCACGGGCGCCCGTTGCCTGCTGGACATTCGATGCTTTCCTCACGGCGTGATCGTCAGGTCGGCGAACCGCGAGCGGCCCCGGTTCACGAGGACAAGCCGCAGGGTGTCCGCCTTGTCGTCGCGCGCCTTCTGGATCAGCTCTTCGAGCTTGGCCGGCGCGTCGAGCGGCTCGCCGCCGGCCGACTGGACGATCTCGTAGGGGGTGACCTTCGCCAGCGCAGCGGGGCTGCCCGACTCGACCTTCGTCACGACGACACCCGGGTCCGTGGGCGTCATGTTCAGCGCCGCACGCACCTCGTAGGTGGCTTCCCTGACGGTGATGCCGAGCTTGGCGTCCTTGAACTGCGCCGCGGAATCCTGATCGGGCGGCGCGTCCTCGACACGCGTCTCGATGACCTCGAGCTTGCCGTCGCGCCACACGGAGACGCGCAGCGGGGTGCCGGCGCCCACGATGGCCAGCAGGTTGGTAAGGTAGTTGTTGCGCGACGGCCAGGGTGCGCGAGCGCCGTCGCCCATGCCGCGCCCGCCCGGTCCGCGCGCCGACTGCTGCAGGAACTCGTGCGGCGACAGCTCGATCGCGCGCGGCCGGCCGGGCAGGTCCACGCGGAGCAGCACGTCGCCGGCGCGGAGCCCGGCCGCCTCCGCGGGGGACCCGGCGTACATCTGGCTGATCATCAGGCCGACCGCGCCGTCGCGCGCCTCCTTGCGGCAGCCCAGGCTCTCGGCCAGCTCGCGCGTGAGTGG
>JBGPMX010000701.1:0-3132 GCA_041487215.1 Planctomycetia bacterium
CAGCGAAGGATCTCTGTCGGACAGGTACGAGGCGTGTCATTCTGAGCCGGCGAGGAACGAGCAGCGAAGGATCTCGGGAGGCGATGCACGTCCCTCTCACCCCATTCACCGCACAATTGACATCCGGTCTCAAACCGGATGTTCATCCTGCCCCTCTCCCACGCGGCGGGCGAGCCCGCGCCGAATCGTTGCCCGCGCGCCGGGGTCACGCCGCGTTGCCGAGTCTGAAGTGCCGGTGCAGCTCGGCGTACGCACCCGACCGTGCGAGCAACTCCGCATGCGTGCCCCGCTCGACGATGCGGCCGTGGTCCAACACCAGCACCTGGTGCGCCCTGCGGATCGTGCTCAGGCGGTGCGCCACCACGAAGCTGGTGCGGCTTGCCATGAGAATCTCCAGCGCCCGCTGCAACCGGGCCTCGGTCATGCTGTCCACGCTGCTGGTGGCCTCGTCCAGCAGCAGGATCCTGGGGTCGGCCAGCATCGCGCGCACGCAGCAGACCAGCTGGCGCTGGCCCAGGGACAACCGGCCCCCGCGCTCTCCCACCTGGGTCCAGACCCCGTCGGGCAGCGCCTCGATGACCGCCAGGCAATCGAGCGAGCGGGCGGCAGCGATCACCTCCTCATCCCGCGCGTCGGGCCGCGCGAACCGGATGTTGTCCATGACGGTGCCGCTAAACAGGAAATTCTGCTGTAGCACCATCCCCATCCGGCGGCGCAGCGACCCGGCGCGGATGCTGCGCACGTCGCAGCCGTCAATGAGCACGTGGCCCTGCTGGGCCACGTAAAACCTGGCGATCAGGTTGATGATCGAGCTCTTGCCGCTGCCGGTCGCCCCGACCAGCGCGATCGTCTGGCCCGGTTCGGCCACCAGCCGCATCCCGTGCAGCACCGGCCGATCCGGTGCGTAGCCGAACGTCACGTCGCGGAATTCCACGCGCCCGCGCACGATGGGCAGGTCGATGGCCGTCGCGGCGTCGGTCTCGCCGGGGTCCGTATCGAGCAGCCGGAAGACGCGCTCCGCGCCCGCCATCGCCGTCATCGCCTGGTTGTACTGGTTGCCCAGCGTGGTGATCGGCGCCAGAAACATGCCGATCATGAAGAAAAAGCCGACCAGGTCGCCCACGTCAGCCCCATGCAGTACGCGGTAGCCGCCGACCAGGAGCAGCACGGCAAGGAACAGCTGATTGTTCAGGTCCAGGAGCGGCAGGAACAAACCCTGCGTGCGCATCACCCGAAAGTTGTACTGCGAGTGATTCTCGACGAGGTCCGCGAACATCTCGGCGTTTTTTTTCTGCCGCACGAACGCCTGGGTGACGCGAATGCCGCCGATCGATTCCGCAAGCGTGGCCGTCACGCGGCTGAACGACTCCTGCACGTCGCGGTGGGCTTGGCTGAGCCGGCGGTGGAAATAGTGGTTGACGCCCCAGAGCACCGGCACGAGGCCCAGCACGATCAGGAACAGCACCCGGTCGTACCAGAGCATGAAGCCGCCGGACACCGCCATCTGGCCGAACTGCACCAGACTGACGAACAGCACCTCCTGCACGCCGCTGCGCACGTTTTCCACATCCGACGTCATGCGGCTGATGATCCAGCCCAGCTTGGTCCGGCTGAAAAAGCTCATCGGCATGCGCTGCAGGTGGGCGAACAGGTCGTTGCGCAGGTCGTGGACGACCGATTCGCCGAGCTCGAGCGCCAGGCGCTGCCGGTAGTGCAGTACGACCTGGGTAAAGACGGCGAGGGTAACGAAGCCGAGCACGCCCAGAGCGACTCCCGCAGGTTGATCGTGCTCGATGGGCCCCTTGATGACCGCCGTGATGACCCAGGTCAGGCAGGGAAGCTGCACCGAGCGGACGACGACCAGCGCGAGCAGGCAATTGCGCAGCGCCGCGTACGGCCGCGTGTAGCGCAGGAGGCGTCGCACGAGACGGGCATCCAGCGGGCGCTGGTCGCACTCGCGGTCGTGGCGAGGTTCGACGCGTGTGAGCAGGGCGGGGGGGGCGGCCGCACTCATGCCGCCATCTCCGCCGGCGTCCGCCCGGTCCAGTCCGCGTCCGCATTTTGCAAGCGGACGGCCGTGCGGTACTCGCCCCGGCAACTCATCAGCTGGTCGTGTGTGCCAATCTGCACGACATGCCCCTGGTCCAGCACGACGATGAAATCGGCGCGCCGCAGCGCGCTCAAGCGGTGCGTGGCGATGAGCGTGGTGCGGCCGCGCATCGCGTTCTCCATGGCGCCCAGGATCTCCGCCTCGGTGTGCGAATCGATCGCCGCCATCGGGTCGTCGAGCACGAGGATCGGCGGCCGGGTGACGATCGCGCGCGCGATCGCCAGCCGCTGCCGCTGCCCTCCGGAGAGGCTCGAGCCGTGCTCGCCGATGACCGTGTCATACCCGTCGGGAAGTTCGCTGATGAAACCATGTGCGGCGGCGATCCGCGCCGCCTGCTCGATCTCCCCGCGCGTGGCGCCCGGGTGGCCGAACGCGATATTCGCCGCCACGGTGTTGCTGAACAGGAAGCTTTCCTGGAACGTCAGCCCCACGCTGCGCCGCAAATCGTCGAGGTCCATGTCACGCACGTCCACGCCGTCGATCAGCACCCGCCCATCGCTCACGTCGTAGAACCGCGGCACCAGGCTGAGCAGCGTCGTCTTGCCCGCCCCCGTCATACCGACGATCGCGACGCACTGGCCCGGCGCCACGCGAAAGTCCACGCCGCGCAGCACCGGGTCCATGCCGTACGCGAACGTCACGCGCTCGAAACGGATTTCGCCGCGTAGCCGCGTGGCAGGGATCGCGCCCGGACGGCTGCGGATGGCCACGGGCGCATCCAGGACCTCGAAGACCCGCTCCGCGCCGGTGAAGCTGGTCTGGATGCTGTTCGCGATGTTGGTGATCTGGCCGACCTGGTTGGCGAACTGCTGCAAGAGCCCGGCGAAGACGAACAGCCCCTCGCCCAGACGCAGCTCGCCTCGGATCACCAGGGTGCCGCCGTAGCCGAGCAGCACGGCGACGTTGAGCTGCGTGAGCAGCCCCATGCCCGGTTGGAACATGCTGGTCAGCCAGAAGATCTCGCGCTTCTGCTCCTTGGCGCACGCGTTCGCCGCCGCGAACTTGCGCGTCTCCTCGGCTTC
>JBGPMX010000702.1:0-3129 GCA_041487215.1 Planctomycetia bacterium
GCAAAGGGATCGTCGAGGAGGAGGAGGGGTGCCTGAGCCTGCCCGGCCTCTACGGTAAGCTGAAACGGGCCGAACGGGTGCGGGTGCGGGCGCTCGAGCTGAACGGGGAACCCTTCGACCTCGAAGCCGAAGGTTTGATGGCGCGCGCGATCCAGCACGAATTCGACCACCTGCAGGGCATCCTCTTCATCGACAAGCTCGGGCCGCTCGCCAAGCTGAGCGTCGTCGCCAAGATCAAGGAGTTCGAGCGAAACTACCGCCGCGGCCAGGAAGCGGGCGAGATCCCGCCCAATCCCGAGATCGAGCGGGTGCTGGTCGAGATCGAAGCGACACACGGGTGAGACACCACCCACCCACCCCATGAAGCTCGTCATGATGGGCACCGGAGACTTCGCGGTGCCGACCCTGGGCCGGCTGCTCGACGCCGGCTGCGACGTCGCGCTCCTGGTCACGCAGCCCGATCGCCCGCGCGGACGCCACCAGGAATTGCTCCCCGCTCAGATCAGGGAGCTCGCGACCCGGCACGCGGTGCCCGTTTTTCAACCTGAGAACGTCAACCGGGCGGAACCGATCGCACACATCGCGTCGCTCCACGCCGATCTGCTGGTGGTTGCCGCCTACGGCCAAATCCTCAGCAACGAACTTCTCGCCGTCGCCCGCCTGGGCGGGATCAACCTGCACGCGTCGCTGCTCCCGCGGTACCGCGGCGCGGCGCCGGTGAACTGGGCGCTCTACCACGGCGAGACGGTGACCGGTGTGACCGTCATCCGCATGACCCCTCGCGTGGATTCCGGCGCCATCCTGCTTCAAGCCGAGACGCCGATCGGGCCGGAGGAGACGGCCGGCGCGCTGGAGGACCGGCTCGCCGAGCTGGGTGCCCCCCTGGTCCTGCAGGCGATCGAGCGGCTCGGCCGAGCGGGTTTCGAGGGACGCAAGCAGGATCGGTCCCTGGCGACGCGTGCTCCGAAGCTCAAGAAGGAGGACGGGCAGATCGATTGGTCGCGGCCGGCCGCCGCAGTCGCGAACCAGGTGCGCGCCATGCAGCCGTGGCCGATGCCGTACACGTTCCTGATCGCGGCCGTGCAGCCGGCCCCGGAGCGGCTCGTGCTCGAGCGGGTCCGGCCCGCGCCCCTGCCGGCCGGCAGCGCCCCGAGCGGGCCGGCCGGCGAGATTCTTGATGCGTCGCTGCTGGTCGTGCGTGCCGGCGAAGGGGCGGTGCAGATCGAGCGGCTTCGGCCTGCCGGGAAACGCTCGATGACCGCCGAGGAGTTCCTGCGCGGCCGCCGCCCCCGGCCGGGCGATCGATTCGGCAACCAGGCGTAGTTCATCCTCGCTCTCCGATGGGTAGACGGCAGGCTGTCATCCTGAGCGGAGCAAGCCACCTCGGAAGTAGCGGAGCGGCCGTCCCATCGAGTCACCTCCGAGTGCGAGCGATGCAGAGAGCGACGCGGCGCCGATGAAAAAAGCCCCCTTCGTGCAGTTCGGATTTCTCGAGATTCAGGTCTTTCTAGCCTGCACGGTGATCCTCTACTTTGCCCTGGTTCATTTGAACAACCGTGGAGTACCCACCCGAGGTGAGAACGCTGTGGGCGCTGTGGAGCGGCGTACGAGCGGAGCCGCACCGATCTTTCTCGTCCTCGCCCTGGTGATCTCCGCCGGCGGCGCCTGGCTCGCCAGCCGTCTGGCTACGCAGCATGGGATTGAGTCTCTGGCGCGGCGTGCGGCGCTGCAGCTGCTCTGCACGCTGGGTCTGGTGCCGCCTCTCCTCTGTGTCGCCATCGTCCTCCTGCCGCTTGTGGCGTACAGCCTCGCTATCCGGTGGTCGGCTGCGCCGCCCGCTGAGCCGCCCGCGTATGTGAAGCTGATCGGCGATCTGCTCACGGGCACGCCGTGGTCGGCTGCGCCGCCCGCTGAGCCGCCCGCGTAGCCCGTCTTTGTCTGCACCCGGTCGCGCGGCTTCGCTACAATTGTCCAGAGCCCATAACCCGCCTCGGCCGAGGAATCCGCGACTCGTGAAACCCAAGAAGCTCTACATGGAGACGGTTGGCTGCCAGATGAACCTGCTCGACAGCGAGCTGGTCGTCGCCGCGCTGCGCAAGCAGGGCTACGAGCTGACCGACTCGCTGGCGCGGGCCGACGTCGTCCTGTTCAACACCTGCAGCGTGCGGCAGCACGCCGAGGACAAGATCTATAGCGCGCTCGGGCGGCTCAGCCACCGCAAACGCAAGAATCCGCGGCTCATCATTGGCGTGCTGGGCTGCATGGCGCAGAAGGACCAGGAGCTGATCTTCCGCCGCGCGCCGCACGTCGACCTGGTGGCGGGGCCCGGCCAGCTGGCCCGCGTCCCCGCCCTGCTCGATCAGGTCGAACAAGAACGCAGCCATGCCATGGCGGTGAGCCTGCCGCGTAACGGCGGCACCCGGCGTGAAGTCACCGAAAGCTTCGACGAGTACGATCCGGACCGCATGGCGGAGATGCGGCCGGACCGCTTCCAGGCGTTCCTGCGCATCATGATGGGGTGCGACAAGTTCTGCACCTTCTGCATCGTGCCCTCCGTGCGCGGCCCCGAGCAGAGCCGCCCGCCGGAGGCGATCCTGGCCGAGGCCCGCCAACTCGCCGACCAGGGCGCGATTGCCATCACGCTTGTCGGCCAGACCGTGAATAGCTACCGGGTTCCGTTCGGCGACGGCCGCGTGGCACGCCTGTCCGATCTTCTCGAGCGTATGCACGACATTTCCGGCATCCGCCGCATCAAGTTCATCACCAACTTCCCGCGTGACATGAGCGACGATTTGCTTCAGGCGGTGCGGGACCTGCCGCGCGTGCAGCCATACTTGCACGTACCCGCCCAGCACGGGTCGGACGACGTGCTGCGCCGCATGAAACGGGGCTACAGCGTGGCGCAGTACGAGGAGATGCTGGGACGCACGCGCGCCGCCGTGCCCGGCGTGGCGGTCTCGAGCGACTGCATCGTCGGCTTCTGCGGCGAGACCGACGCCGAGCACGAAGCGACGTGCGCGCTGATGCGGCGCGCGCGGTTCAAGAACAGCTTCGTCTTCAAATACAGCCCGCGTCCCGGCACGCGAGCCTACGGACGCATGCCCGACGACGTTCCGGAGCAGGTGAAGC
>JBGPMX010000703.1:0-3126 GCA_041487215.1 Planctomycetia bacterium
CGGCCAATAGCGGCTCACGCGCGACGCGGTCGGACACGGCCGCGCCGCCCGGCGGTGCCAGCATGATCACGAACCGGACCATGACGATGATCGCCCCCGCGTAAACGATCACCGTCGCCGCGGCGAGGAACTGCGCGTCCTGGACCAGGTAGAGCATGGCGGTCAGGATGACGACGGCGGCGAACCAGAGGGCGCTCGCCACCGGGTTGCGCCGCGTGATGGTCATCACAGCGGCGACGAGGGCCAGGCTGGCGATCGGATAGAAGGCGAGCGGCTCCCCCGCGCCCTGCTGGGCCGCCCAACCGCGCGCGGCCGGGAACCAGATGACCCAGACGAGCGCCAGGGCGGCGACCGAGAACGCCGCTCCCATGCCGCCGCCGCCCCCCGTTCTGCCACGCGGCATGAGCAGAGAGACGCCGAGCCCGCCGAGCACGGCGGCCGCCACGATGAGCGTCTGCATCCACGGGTTCATGCGTGCTCCTCCGAGGTGGGCGGCGGGCCCTGTGGCACCAGCCATCCCTTCGTACGCATCGGCTCGCTGTCCTTCGTCTGGTCATACACCGACAGCAGCTTCTCCTTATCGAACATCATCTCGTCGCGGCTGAAACCGGTCAGGTCGTACAGGCTGGTGAGCTCGACCGCGTCCACCGGGCAGGCTTCCTCGCACATCCCGCAGTAGATGCAACGCAGCTCGTCGATCACAAATCGCTCCGGATACTTCTCGCGGTCCGGCCAGGGACTCTCGGCCCCCACGATGTCGATGCAGTGGGCCGGGCAAACGGTGGCGCAGAGAAAGCAGGCGACGCACTTCACTCGGCCCTGTTCATCGCGGTTGAGCCGGTGCACGCCGCGATACTTGAGCGGATCCGGCGGCACGTACCGCTCCTCGGGGAACTGCACGGTGAGCCGCTCCCCGAGCGCGTGCCGCGCCGTCACTGCCATGCCGGAGAGGATCGCCGGCACGTAGAGCTTCTCGAGCAGACCGAGCTTCGGCTCATCCACCCACTGGATCGATGGGTCATTCGGTTTCATGGTTGCCTCATTGCCTCGGGACCATCCCTCACACGTGGACCGATACTGGATCGGTCGGGCTGACACCCCCCTCCCCCCCTTGCGAAAGGGGGACAGAGGGGCGGTCGCATGGCAAACAGACCCCTTACGCTGCAGATCCTTCGCTCCGCTCGTGCCTCGCTGCGCTCAGGATGACAAGGTTCCGCTCGTGCCTCGCTGCGCTCAGGATGACAAGGTTCCGCTCGTGCCTCGCTGCGCTCAGGATGACAACCTGCCACCGGTGATTCGAAGCACGACTGCTACCTCCGCACCACGTGCACGACGACCGCGGTCACCAGCAGGTTGACCAGCGCCAGTGGGATCATGACTTTCCACGCCAGACCCATCAGCTGATCAAAGCGGAACCGCGGCAGCGTCCAGCGCACCCACATCATGAAGAGGATCACGCCAAAGGCCTTGACGGCCAGCACCACCACCTTGGCGATGGTCGCCATCAGCCCGGTGTCCCCTGCGCTGAGCACCCACGGGAGATCCCAGCCGCCGAAAAACAGGATCACGGTCAGGAAGCTGACGGTGATCACGTGCGTGTATTCGGCCAGAAAGAACATGGCAAACTTCATCGCGCTGTATTCGGTATGGTAGCCGCCCACCAGCTCTTGTTCGCTCTCCGGCAGATCGAACGGCAGCCGGTTCGATTCGGCCATGGCGCTGACGAGGAACAGGAAGCAGGCAACCGGCTGGTAAACCACGAACCAGACGCGGTCGGCCTGCGCCGCGACAATGCGCTCGAGGTTGAGCGATCCGGCGAGCAGCACGACGCCGAGCACGGACATTCCGAGCGGGATCTCGTAACTGACCAGCTGGGCGCTCGAACGCATGGCGCCCAGGAAGCTGTACTTGTTGTTTGACGCCCAGCCGCCGAGGATGACGGCGTAGACGGCCAGGCTGCCCACGGCGAAGACATAGAGGATTCCGATGTTCATGTCCGGCACGATCACGAACTGGGCCTGGCCGGAGCCGGGGCTGGTCGGACCGAACGGGACCACGGCGAACGCCATGGTAGTGGTGAAGATGGCGATGGCGGGCGCGAGCACGTAGAGAACCTTGTCGGCTCCCGCCGGGATGATGTCTTCTTTGAGAATGAACTTGAGGCCGTCGGCGATTGGCTGCAGCAGGCCGTGCCAGCCGACCCGGTTCGGCCCGATGCGGTCCTGCACGTACGCCGCCACCTTGCGCTCGATGAAGATCAGGTAGGCAACGGCGACCTGCAGCGAGAGCACAATGACAACGATCTTCAGGATCGCGCTCGAGAACAACGCCATCGGTCTCTCCGTCGGCCGTCAATCCAGCAACAGTCCGTGTTCGGGCACCGCGGCGGCGGTGCAGCGGGCAAAATACGGAACATTCTCGGCCAGTTCGCTCAGTACGGCTCCGGGGTGGTACAGCCGCGGGCGGCCCGCGAGCTCCCAAAAGATTCGCCCTTCGGATCGCGCCTCGCCGGGCGGCCGGACGGCACGCTCGGTCGTCTGGAGCAGCCCGGCGTGATTGACGTACGAGCCGGGCTTCTCGGCCCAGGCGGCGCCGGGGAGCACGAAGCCGGCGCTGTCGGTCACGGGCGACTGAAGGATATCGACCAGCACCACGAGCCCGGGTTTGGCCAGCGTCGCGACTTCGGTCGGCGTCAGCCACGGCTCGGGGTAGCCGCCGGTCAAAAAGACCGCGTGCACACGCTCCTGGTCGATCTCCGCCAGCACGCGGGAGAACGGAACGATCTCGCCGGCCAGCGCCGTCAGGATCGCCTCGACCCCCTTTCGGTTCGGGCACTTTTCGGCGTGGATCGTGAATCGGGGAGGGGCCGGGGCGGCGCCGCGCGTCTTGGGATAAATGTCGTCACTGCCGACGACGGGCACGTGGCCCAGGGCGAGCCGCACGTCGGGCGCGATCGACTTCAGATAGCGCGCGAGCAGGTACGCCTCCTCGCATGCGAGCATGGGCGACAGCAGGCCCACCAGGCTCGCTCCGCCGTGCCGCCGCACCGCATCGAGCAGCCGGCTGCGCAGGGCCGGCATGAGCTCGGTCCAGCGGGTCTCGCTAAGCACGGAGCCGTGGCGGACG
>JBGPMX010000704.1:0-3122 GCA_041487215.1 Planctomycetia bacterium
GGGCCAGCTGCTGGACCGGGTGATCGCGGCGATGGGTCTGCGCCGCCAGGGCGTGTACATCTGGAACGTGCTCAAGTGCCGGCCGCCGGGGACCCGGCTGCCGCTGCCCGACGAAGTCACGAGCTGCGCCGAGTATCTCGACTTCCAGATTGACCTGCTCCAGCCCAAATACATCTGTGCCTTGGGCGCCGTGGCAGCCCGCCGGCTGCTCGATACGCCGCTGAGCATGGGGCGGCTGCGCGGCAAGTTCCACGATTACCGCGGCATCCCGCTGCTCTGCACCTATCACCCGGCGTACCTGCTGCGCAATCCCGCGGCGAAGAAGGACGTCTGGGAGGACATGCAGATCCTGATGCGCGAGCTGGGTCTGAAGACGTGCGAGCGTGGGGCGTAGGGCGTGCGAGCGTGGGGCGTGCTCGCGTGCACGCACGCTTGTGCGCACGCACGCTCTTCTACCGGAAGAAGCCGATGAAGAAGCTGAACACCTGCGTCTGATCTCCTTCGGCGCGGTGCAGCGGGAAGCCGAAGTCGAACGCGAGCGGCACGGGCCCCAGCAGCGGCACGACCACACGGAGGCCGAAGCCGGCGGTCGCACGGAGTTCGCTGATGCGTACGTCGCTCTCCACGGTGCCGAAATCGCTGAAGAAGACCCCCTGCAGGCTGTCGTCGGCCGTGATCGGGAACTGGTACTCGAGGCTTCCGAGCAGCTCGAAATCGCCGCCGAGCGGCACGCCGAACTCGCGTGGACCTACGCCGCGGAACTCGAAACCGCGGAAGTTGCGGAAGCCGCCGGCGTAGAACCGCTCGAACAGCGGCGTGTTGTCGCCGGCCCAGCCGACCGATCCGCGTGCGGAGAGCACCTGCTTGCCGCTGCCGTCGGGCCGTTCCACAATCGTCCAGTACTGTCGCCCCTCCACCGTGAGCTTCGGGTAGGTGAAGTCCCCGAACCCCTGCTCGAACAGCACCGACGTCAGGTGCCCGCAGGTCGGTATGAACGGGTTGTCCCGCGTATCGTGCTCGAGCCCGAGCGAGGCGACGGTCAGGAAGTTGTTGCCCAGCACCACCTGGAGGTCGTGCGGCGTCGGCACGTCGGGGTGGGTGATGTTGACGTTCTCGACGCGCAGGCCCACGGACCCGCGGATCTGATCCGTGAACTCGTGCCCCAGCGTGAACTGCGCGCCCGCCCGCTCCTCGTCGTACTCCGGGTACATGCGCTGGAAGAAGTGCCCGCTGACCCCGAAGCTGTACGGCAGGTCGAAGATCCGCGGGTCGCGCCAGCTGGCCAGGTAGCGGCTGAACTGGGTGCCGGGTGCCGCCTCGAGCCGGAACTCCTGGCCGCCGCCGCGGAACGCGTCGCCGGCCAGGAAGTCGTCGAACGTGGCGGGGAAGCGCGTGATGTCGAAGTTCTGCTCGCTGACGATGATGTTGCCGAGCAGACCGGCGTCCGAGTTCACGCCCAGGCCGAACAGGACGCGGCCCGTCTGGCCCTCCTCGACACGCACCTCGATGTCGCGCAGCGTCGGCCCCTCGTCGGCGGGCGTGAGCGTCGGGCCGATGCCCTGCTGGTAGTTGGTTTGGAAGATCTGGAGCTTCTTGAGATTCGCTTCGCTCTTGCGCATCTCGACCGTGTTGATCAGCTCGCCCGGATAGATCCTGAGCTCGCGGCGGATCACGTTGTCCCTGGTGGTGTGGTTGCCGGTCACAAAGATGCGGCCGACGGAGTACGGTTCCCCCTCCTTGATGTCGTAGACCACGTCCACCGCGCCCGGCTGCTCCAGGAAGCGGATGTCCGGGTTGACCTTGGCCTCGATGTGGCCGAGTGCGCCGTAGCGGTCCTGGACCTTCTGGGTGTCGGCCTGCAGCGCTTTCTGGTCGAAGACCTGGCCCGGCTGCAGCTTCAACGCCTCACGCAGCGCGTCCTCGTCCAGCCTCTGGTTTCCGTTGAACTGAAGGGATCGCACGGTGTAGCGCGGGCCTTCCGAGATGACGAAGTGCACCTCGACCTTCGAGCGGTCGTCGGATTCGCGGAGCTCGCGGCTCACGCGGATGTCGAAGAATCCCAGCCCCAGGTAGTAGGCCCTGAGCCGCTGCACGTCGTCGTCGATGTCGCGGCCGTTGAATTGCCCGCCCAGGAACCCGAACTTGCGCGCCTTGGACTTGATCTGGGTGGCGAGCCGCCGCGCGCCGAACGTGTCGTGATCGAGGAACTCGAAATCGACGTCCGTGATCGCGACCTTCGGCCCCTCGGCGACCTCGAACACCAGCCGCTTGTCACCCGGCTGGGTCCCCTCGGCGACGCTCACCCGGGCGAACGGGTACCCCTTGTCGTGGTAGAGGTCTTCCATGACGCGCGCGGCGTCCTTCACGCGCGCGATGTCAAACGGCTTGTCCGCCTTGAGCGCCGCCTTGTCGCGCAGCTTGTTGGTGGCGATCGCCTGGTTCCCCTCGATCACCACCTCGCGGATCTGGTTCCCCTCCAGCACGCGGAAGAGCACGACCAGGCCGTGCGGCTCGTTGAGGAACTCGACGCCCACGTCGAAGAACTGCCGGGTGGCCATGAGCCGCCGCACGTCCTGCTCGATGAGTGCACGATCCGGGGGCACCCCGGCGCGCGTGTGGATCTCCGCCATGATCTTCTGCGTCGGCACCGCGCGGTTGCCGGCGATCCGGACCTCCGCGATCGGATCGGTTGGTTCCGTGGCCGCGGGCTTCTGCTGCGCGCGGAGGGGACCGCCGAGCAGGATGGCGAGAACGAGCGCGCTGGCGAGCGGGACCGAGCGTCGTCGCGGATGTCTCTTCACTGCCGCTCCTGTTCCGTGTCCGCGCTCCGAACGGCGCGGGAGCGGATCGGCTAGGTGACGCCCTCTTCGCCGAGGTTCCGGCCCCGGCGTACGAGCACGAAAGGGCCGCTAGAGATACAAAAAGGCCGGATACGAGGCAAGGCGAGTTCGATGCGCCGGCTCGGCTCAAGTCCAAGGCCGGAGCGTACGTCAGACGTTCGAACCGGACAAAAGAGCGGCCCCCGGGGGGTGGGGCAGGCGGAGACCGTGTCACAGAGCCCCCAGATCCTCGAAGCATGGGCTGATCGTTTACGTTGCGTGCCGCGAAAACCTGGCAGGGGA
>JBGPMX010000705.1:0-3116 GCA_041487215.1 Planctomycetia bacterium
CCCCAGCCGTACGCCGTCGAGCGCGTGATCGGCAACGATCCCCTGCGCCAGTTCCTGGTCGCCGCCGCCGGGGGACGTCTCCAGGTGCTTGAGGCGTCGTATGACCCGCACAGGGACGAGTGGTTCGGCGTGTACGGCGACGAGGATCGGCAGCCGGGCGAGTGGGGCCACTGGACGGGCCGGGGCATGAACTGGAATAGCATGTGCGCGGCCTGCCACAACACGCGGGTTCGAAAGAACTACCGCGCGGCCGACGACACGTACCGCACCACCATGGCCGAGGCCACGGTCGCCTGCGAGGCGTGCCACGGCCCGATGCGGCAGCACGTTGCGTGGCGCACGCAGCACCCGGACCGCGCCCGGCCCGATCCTACGCTGCACGCGCTGACGCGCGACCAGGTGCTTGACACCTGCGGCTCCTGCCACTCGCGTCGCGGCGACCTCACCGGCGACTTTGTTCCCGGTGATCGCTACGCGGATCACCACCTGCTGGTCGTGCTGGACGAAACCGATCTGTACTACCCGGACGGCCAGGTGCGCGACGAGGACTATGAATTTGCGTCGTTCCTGTCGAGTCGCATGCACGCGGCGGGCGTGCGCTGCGTCGATTGCCACGCCGCCCATTCGGCAAAGACCCCGCTCGACGGCAACCTGCTCTGCATGCGTTGCCACAACGGGGGACATCCTCGGAGCCCGGTGATTGATCCGGCGTCGCACTCCCATCACAAGGTGGACGGGCCGGGCGGGCAATGCGTCCACTGCCACATGCCCCAAACCACCTACATGCAGCGGCACGCGCGGCACGACCACGGGTTCACGATCCCAGACCCGTTACTCACCAAGGAAGACGGCATCCCGAACGCTTGCAACCGCTGCCATAACGACAAGGATGCGGACTGGGCGCTGCGAGCGGTGGCCGAGTGGTACGGGGTGCGGATGGAGCGGGCGACGCGCACGCGCGCGCAGCTCTTCGCGCGAGCGCGGCGAGGAGACGAAGCTGCGCGCGATCCACTCCTGACGCTGCTTGACGGCGGCGACACGCCGTACTGGAAGGCGGCGGCCGTGCGGCTGCTCGGGGCGTGGGTGCAGGACTCGAAGGTAACCCGAGCGCTGCTCGGCGAGCTGGTGGACGACTCCCCGCTGGTGCGCACGGCGGCCGTCCATGCGCTCGCCCCGCTCGCCGCGGCGAACGACGCCGACACGTTCGCCGCGCTCGAGCGCATGCTCGACGATCCGGCGCGCAGCGTCCGCGTGAGCGCCGCCGGGGCGCTGCGTGCGACCGTGGATCCGCAGTCCGAGGTCGACGCCGAGATGCGCCACGCGCTCGAGCTCAACGCGGACCAACCGATCGGGCAGCTCCAGATCGCCGGCTACCGCCTGGCGCGCCAGGACACGCGCGGGGCACTCGAGCATCTTCGCAAGGCGGTGGCGTGGGATCCCAACTCGGCGCCGCTCCGCGAAGAGCTGGCCGTCGTCCTGAGCATGCTGGGGCAAAGCCGGGAGTCGCTCGAGCAGATCCAGGTAGCGTGCCGGCTCGAGCCGGGCGTGGCGGAGCATCATTACCGGCTGGGGTTGGCCTGGAACGAGCTGGGGGAGTTGCCTCGCACGATCCATTCGCTTGTGGACGCCCTGAGGCTCGATCCGCGTCACGCGCGCGCGTGGTACAACCTGGGGCTGGCCTACGACCAAGCGGGGCGGACGGAGCAGGCGCTCGAGGCGCTCGCGCGCGGCGAGGCGGCGGATCCGCGCGATCATCGGCTGCCGTACGCGCGTGCAACCATCCTGCTCCGGCAGGGGCGGACCGGGGACGCGCGGGCGGCGGCCAGCCGGGTGCTGGAGCTGCGCCCCGACTCCGACGAGGCTCGCGCGCTCCGCGGTGCATTGCCGTAGGTGCTGCATCCCGTTCCGCACGTCCACGGGTTGCGAGCGCCGCCCCCGCGCCCCCCAGGGCAGGTGATACCCCCCCTTCCCCCCCTTGTGAAGGGGGGGACAAGGGGGGCGTCAGCGCGACGACCACGCCGGATCAGGAGCGCGACGACCACGCCGGATGGAGAACGCGACGACCACGCCGATCGACGTCGGTAGCTCGCGCCGCCGCGGTAGCGCGATGGTCCCCCCCTTCCGAAGGGTGTGGCGGCACAGCCAACGGCAGACACAGCAGCAATGGGCACAGTTCGATGTGCAGACTGCGGTTTCTAGCTGTCCCACTCGACTACAGCCGTTCACCTGAGCGGGCTTAGCTTGGGAATGTCGAGCTTGCTCGTCTGCTGCGAAATCGCTCGTTCTTCATCCGCCAGGAATCTCCCAGGAAAGGAATGAACCTGGAGCCCAGCCGGATAGGTCAATGGATTCTTGGCGTAGTATCCACTGACCGACACTCTGCCTCTTTCCGCCGTCAAGACGCAAACGCCCTCGAGCGTGTGGAAACGCGTGCGCCCCCGACACCAATCCCAAATGCTGCGCCGTTCCCACTGAATGTGAGGTGGCTGAAACCATTGTTGCCAATCTTTGGGCGGAAGCTGCCAGCCGGCACCGCTCCAAGCGTCGCCAGGGTCAAAGAGAAGGAGAATGACGGCCTCGTCGGGTTCGTATATCCAGCGCGCGTTCGGACTGTTTGGCGACGATGGCCGCATCACCTTGTTGGACTCTTCCCACCTGCAGTCGGCCACGAGATCAATGAACGCGTGGGCAGTCCGGTATGGCCAAGTAACCCACCACCAGCCGGCGACGGCAATGGCAGAGAGCAGGCTCAGTCGGATGAGACAGGCCAGGACCCATCGCGGTAGTTTCATCGAAGATCATCCGTTGCCGAGATTCTTGGCAGGGAGCAGCGGTTCAGAACCGCGTGTTCCACGGAGAATCGTCGACAAGGCGACGAGTGGGTCGCGTGATGGATTGCTTGCTCGATCGATTTACTGAACACGCGCCAGCTGGGTGGCGGCCGGTGCCGAGTCCGGCGGGGCACGCAGCGTTTTCAGGAACGTGACCACGGCCGCCCGGTCGTCGGGTGCCAGCCGGTGGTACGCCGCGGTGACCCGGCTTGCGTCGCCGCTGTGCCGCAGGATCGCGTCCTCGAGCGTCGCCGAGCCGCCGTCGTGAAAGTACGGCGCCGAGTC
>JBGPMX010000706.1:0-3112 GCA_041487215.1 Planctomycetia bacterium
GACGTGCAGAACCGGCATCTCGGACGGGACCGGTGCGGCGTGCGCGGCGGGCTCCGCCACGGCGGCCGGCGGCTCGTCCCCGGTCCTGGCCGCCGCGGGCGTGACGCCCACCGGGCCCTGCGGCGGCGGCGTGGTCGTGCCGGCGCCGGCCGCCGGCGTGGCGGCGATTTCGACCCGCGGGCCCGCCCCGTCCGCTGCGCTGCCGTCCGCCGCCGCCGCGCCGCCCGCCCGCGCCAGCGGCGCCGGCGGCGCTCCGGGCCGGCCGTAGAGCAGGACCACCGCAATGACGAAACCGGCGGCGCTGGCCGCCCAGATGCCCCACGCGGCGAGCGACGCGTACGAACGCGGCCGGTCCGTCATCCAGATCAATCCCTCGGGGGTCGTCGAACGCAGGCCCAGTGCCGCGGCAATCTCGAACAGCTCGGCCACCAGATCCTCGGGCGTCTGGTACCTCCGCGCCGGATCCTTCGCCATCATGCGACGCACCAGCGCGGCCAGCGGTTCCGGTGCGCCCGGCGCCAGCTGCCGCACGTCCGGCAGCTCGTCCCCCTGGTGCTTCAGGAGTTTCTGAAGCACCGTGCCGTCCGGGTAGGGCGGACGCCCGGTCAGCATGTGGTACAGCGTGCATCCGAGCGCGTAGATGTCGCTGCGCGCGTCGGCCGCGCGCGGGTCGCGCGCCTGCTCGGGCGCGATGTAATCGAACGTGCCGAGCGTAACGCCGCTCTGCGTCAGCCCGCCGTCACGCCGGCGCTCGAAGTTCCTTGCCAGCCCCATGTCAACCAGCTTCGCCCGGCCGAGCGCCGTGACGATGATGTTCGACGGCTTGATGTCACGGTGCACCACACCCTGCGCGGCGGCGTGCACCAGAGCACCGGCGATCTGGATGGCGTAATTCACCACCTCCTCGGGCGGCAGCGGCCCGCGGGCACGGATGAGATCGCGCAAGTTCGCCCCGTCCACGTACTCGAAGGCAATGAAGTGCAGCCCGCGGTCCTCGCCCACATCGAACACCCGCGCCACGTTCTCGTGCTCGAGCCGAGCAGCCGCGCGCGCCTCGTGCTGGAACCGCGCCACAACGTCGGGGTCCTTCGCCTGGTCCGGCGGCAGGATCTTTAGCGCGACCGGCCGGTCGAGCCGTAGGTCGGTGGCACGGAACACCGTGCCCATGCCCCCCACACCGATGTAATCGTCGAGCCGGTAATGACCGAGCATCTCGCCGGCCAGATCCTGGCAGAGCGGCGACACGGGATCCTGGACGATCGAAGAGGGGGGCTTGAACGATGAGACGACGGTCGGGGACCCGCCGGCGTCCGGCGACCCAGCCGCGGGCGTTGCGGCGTTTCTCGGGGGCTGCTGGAGCCGAGAAGCCGATGGCTCAGATTGTGGGTCCGCCCAGAATTCAGGCATCGTCCCGGCTCGGGCCTCGGTGCGTGCTTTCCCTACGGTCGAGATTTGCGCCTCGAAACGGGCTCGCACCCGGTGGATCGATCCCTACAACTGCCACACCAAGCGGCCCGCCGAAAATGAGAAATGGACCGGCAAGGGCTCGTGCACGCCTCGTCGCTCGGCAGGCTATTCTCCGGAGACTTGATTCCTTCGCCCAAACACTCCCACTATAAATACGGCCGAGCCCGGAGTCAATGAGCCCGCTCGTTCTCCGACCTGCCGCTCTGGGCGTGCCGGTGGATCGCGGCGAGAATCTGCTCAAGCTGCCCGATGAGGTCGCTCGCGTAGGTCTCAGATTTCTCGAGCCGCGCGATCGTGTTCACGATGGTCCTGTCGCCCACCTCGGCCTTGCGTCCCTTGTACGGGCGCAGCAGCTTGCCCAGCTCGCGCACCGCGGGGACGTAATCCGTGTTGAGGTGTTCCACAATCTCGCGGCAGGCGCGGTCGGAACCGTTGAGCAGTTCCCGCAACGTCCAGCGTTCGATGGGCCGAGTGATCATGATATTGGGATACGCCCTGCCGGCACGCGGCGTCAAGCATTTTTCCGGTTCGGCGTCCCGAACGGTTCTGATACAGTAAGGGCCCGCGAGAAAATAACTTGTACGAATTGACCTACGAATGGAGCGACGGCGCGATCCAAGGCGCGTGACGACGTGCGAGAAAAGCTCGGAGCGACAACGAACTTCGTGCACGGAGCTCGCCCGCAGTTGCTCCATTTCCGGCCGGCTCACGCGGCCGGGCCAGCTTGGAAAGAGAGAATCCGCCGAGCTTCATGGCCGTTCGGGTCGGGCGACGTGAAGCACCGTCCACGCTCCATCCGCGGCGAATTCTCTCTTTCAAGTGGGTCTATTGGTCAAGTTATTTTTGCGCGGGCCCTAAAGCGGACCGATTCCGAACCGGAGCGCTCTCATGAAATGCCCGTACTGTCGGCAGGACGACGACAAGGTGATCGACACAAGCGCCATCGAGGGCGGGGCGATCGTGCGGCGGCGCCGCCAGTGCCTGAAGTGCGAGCGCCGCTTCACCACGTACGAGCGGATCGAGCAGCACCCGCTCAAGGTGGTCAAGAAGGACGGCCGTCGCGTCCCGTTCGACCGCGAGAGGATCCGCTCGGGGCTCGAGCGCGCCTGCGAGAAGCGGCCGGTGTCCGCCGAGGCGATCGACAGGCTGGTGGGCCACCTCGAGAGCGACGTGTACCAGAACTTCGAGCGCGAGGTGCCGTCGGGCTACATTGGCGAGTTCGTGATCGATCGCTTACGGCAGCTGGACCAGGTTGCCTACGTGCGGTTCGCTTCGGTCTATCGCGCGTTCAAGGACGCGAGCGATTTTGTGGAAGAGGTGGAACCACTCCTCGGCCATTCGTCGGGCAAGTGAACTCTTTACCCCCCCTCTCGCACGATCCGCCGACCCCGCGCGCTCCCGAGTCGGTCCGCAAGCGGAGCGGGGAGGTCGTGCCCTTCGATACAGACAAGCTGGCTGCGTCGATTGAGCGCAGTGCCGAGCCGACAGCCACGCCGCTGCCGCGCGACCGCGCGGCCGAGCTGGTGCGCATGGTCGGGTTCTTCGCCGCGGCACAGGCCGCGGACCGGATCGTGCCGGCGACCGAGATCGCCACGTGGACCGAGAAAGTGCTGCGCGAGACGGGGCACCACGGGATCGCGCGCGC
>JBGPMX010000707.1:0-3111 GCA_041487215.1 Planctomycetia bacterium
CCCCGTCGCTTTGAAGTAGTACCTTTGCACGAGAACGCTGGCCGCCTCGGCGACGAACACACCGCCGGCGACGACCAGCAGCAACTCCTGCCGCGGCACGAGCGCCGCGTAACCGAGCAGCCCGCCCAGCGCCAGCGAGCCGGTCTCTCCCAGAAACACCTCGGCCGGGTGGCAGTTGAACCAGAGGAAGCCGAGCGTCGCGCCGATGGCCGCTCCCAGGAGCACTGTCAGCTCGGCGCCGCCGGGGACGTAGGGCACGGCCAGCCGCTCGGCCAGCTCCGCATTCCCTGCGACGTAGTTCAAGAACGCCACGGCGGCCGCCGGGAACACGTAGCAGCCGCCGGCCAACCCGTCCAGCCCGTCGGCCAGGTTCACGCCGTTGGTCGTCGCCGTGATGACCAGGACCGCCCAGGGCACCAGCAACCAGCCGAACGCACTGCTGCCGATCGCGCCGAACAGACCCGGCCGGCTGCCTTCTGGCATGCCGCGCGTCGCCATGGCAAGGCCCAGCGCGACTCCCAGCGCCACCAGCACCTGCCCAGACAGTTTCTCGCGTTCCGACAGGCCCCGCCGCGTGCCAGCGAGCTTCGTGAGGTCGTCGATGACGCCCAGCACGCCCAGGCCGCCCAGCACGCAAACCCCCAGGAGGACGAACGCGTTGCTCGTGTCCGCCCAGAGGGCGGCCGCCGCGAGTGTCCCGCCGATCACCAGCAGGCCGCCCATGGTCGGCGTGTCCTGCTTGGCACGGTGCATGGCCTGGAGTCGGGGCGAATCACTCGCGATCCGCTCGCGCCAGCGGCGCCCCAGCCAGCCGATCACCGGGCGGCCGGCGAGGACGCACAGGGTGAACGCCGTCGCCACCGCGGCCGCCGTGCGGAACGGCACCGAAGAGAAAAACGCCTGCACCGAAAACGGATTCGGCGCGTCCGCCGTGCTCGACCAGTGGCCGATCAGGTAGTACAGCATGCACTCTGCCCGCTATTTCTCCCGGGAGCCGGGCCAGAGCCCGGCTCCCGGTCCCAGTAAGCTCTGCTGCGAAGCACTTCACCGGAGAGGCTGACCCAGAAGCCTCTTGGTCCGGTGGTTGGACTGCTTCTACCCAGGAGGGCGGGGTAGTGCCGGTTTTCCCGCAGACCCGGCACGCAAACAGAGCTCGCGAAAATTTCTCACCAGGCCGCTTGGCTTGGCGTCTGTCGTAGGACGGACTGCTCACGCCGCGGCGCTCGGGATCCCGAACCGCGCTCGGAGTCGCTCGACAACGAGCTCGAGCCGCATGGCACGCGACCCCTTGACCAGGACAATCTCGTTTTGTTCCAGCGTCGCCGCGAGCAGGTCCGCTGCTTGCTCCGCGGAGTCGCAGTGCACCAGCGACGCGTCGTTCATTCCGGCACGGCGAGCAGCGGCGACCAGGCACTCGGCGAGCGGGCCGACCGCGACGCAGCGGTCGATGCCGCGGCAGCGTGCGATTTGCTCCCCGAGCTCGCCGTGCAGTCGTTGCTCGTCCCGCCCCAGCTCCTTCATGTCTCCGCAGACCAGGGTGCGGCGGCCGGGCCTGCGCCATTCGCCGAGCAGCTCGATGGCCGCTCGCATCGAAGCTGGGCTCGCGTTGTACGCGTCGTTGATCAACGTCAGGCCGTCGTACCGTTCGACCTGCGAGCGCATCGGCGCCGAGCGGTACGTCTCGAGTCCCGCGCGGATCTCCTCGTCCGCCATCCCCAGCAGCCGTCCCACGGCGACCGCGGCCAGCGCGGCGTGCACCTGGTGTCTCCCCGCAGCGTTCAGCCGGATCGGCATACCGTTGTCGAGCCGGAACGACACCGTGCCGTCGTCGATTTCGATGCCGTGCGCGCTGGTGTGCGGGGCACCCGGGCTGGACGCGACGCCGAACCAGACCACGGGGCAGGCGGCTCGTTCGCCGATGGCACGCACCCGCGGGTCGTCGCCGTTGAGCACCGCCGTTCCCGTGGTTCCGAGCGACGCCACGAGCTCCCCCTTGCCGCGCTCGACGCCGTCCAGACTGCCGAAACCTTCGAGGTGCGCCTCGGCAACGGCCGTGAGCACGCCGATCTGCGGCCGGGCGATCACGGCGAGCCGGGCGATCTCGCCTTCCCGGCTGGCGCCCATCTCGACCACGGCGAACTTGTGTTCCGTTGCCAGCTCGAGCAGCGTCAGGGGGACGCCGATGTCGTTGTTCAGGTTTCGCTCGCTGCGCAGGCCGCTGTGATGCCGGCTCAGCACGGCGAAGATGGCCTCACGGGTCGACGTCTTGCCGACGCTGCCGGTCACCCCGATGACCGTTGCGGCATGCAGCCCGCGGTACCAGGCAGCGAAGTCTCCCAGCGCCCGCCGCGAGTCCCGCACGCGCAGCAGCGGGCCCGTTGCGGCGTGCTCGGCGTTCACCACGGCGGCGACCGCGCCCGCTGCGAGCGCCCGCGCGACGAAGTCGTGCCCGTCGTACCACTCGCCGGGCAAGGCCCAGAACAGGTCGCCGGGCCGCACAGTGCGCGAGTCGATCGAGACGCGCTCCACGAGCCGGTTCGCCAGCTCGGGTCCCGGCGGCGCGGCTGCCACGCTCGCGCCAATCACGGCTAGCTCGATGTTCCTCACGCGGTTTGCCGGGGCAGCTCGGACTGCCTCTTTCCTGTTCCGAACTCGATTCCCGGTACCGTTGCGCCGCTGCGCCGTGCCAGCCATTCGGCGGCTACCACGCGGTCGTCGAACGGCAGCCGCCGCTCGCCGATGATCTGGTACGACTCGTGTCCCTTGCCGGCGATGAGCACGCAATCGCCCGGCCGCGCGGCCGCCAGCGCGAACTCGATCGCCGCTCTCCGATCCGGCTGCATGATGACCGCTCCGGCGCGCGTGAAGCCGGAGACAATGTCATGGATAATGCGCTTCGGATCCTCGGTCCGCGGGTTGTCGCTGGTCACGACGATCAGGTCCGCGCCGAGCTCGGCGGCCTGCGCCATGGCGGGACGCTTGGTGCGGTCGCGGTCCCCCCCGGCGCCGAACACGCAGATCACCCGACCGCTGGTGATCGCGCGGACCGTGCGCAGCGCCGACGTGATCGCGTCGGGCGTATGGGCATAGTCAACCAGCACCTGGAAGGGC
>JBGPMX010000708.1:0-3102 GCA_041487215.1 Planctomycetia bacterium
GCCGCTCGCCCTCTCGGGCGATCCCGCGCGGCTGAGCCAGGTCCTCGTGAACCTCATCACCAACGCCATCAAGTTCACCGAGCGTGGCGAGGTGGTGGTGCGGGTCGAGGTCGCCGAACTCACTGCCGAGGCGGTCGCGCTGCACTTCTCGGTCACCGACACGGGCATCGGAATTCCCGAGCAGAAGCGGGAACTGGTCTTTCGCGCCTTCGAGCAGGCGGACGGTTCGACGACGCGCAAGTACGGCGGCACCGGACTGGGCCTGGCCATTTCGTCGCAGCTCGTGGAGATGATGGGGGGGCGAATCTGGCTGGAGAGTGAGCCGGGCCGCGGCAGCACGTTCCACTTCACCGTGCGGCTCGGCCTGCGTGGCGAGACGGGGGCCGGCGCCGCCCCCGCGCGGCACGTCGAGCTCGCCGGCATGCCCGTCCTGGTCGTCGACGACAATGCCACCAACCGCCGCATCCTCAGCGAAATGCTTTCCAGCTGGGACATGCCGCCCACGCTGGCCGAGGACGCTGCCGCCGCACTGGACGCCATGGAGCGCGCGCGGCAAGCGGGCCGTCCCTTCCCGCTGGTGCTGCTCGACGGCCATATGCCCGGCACCGACGGCTTCACGCTCGCCGCCCAGATCCGCGGCCACCCGCAGCTCGCCGGCGCCACCATCATGATGCTGACCTCCGGCGGCCAGCCGGGCGACCTGGCGCGCTGCCGCACCGTCGGCATCTCGAGCTACCTCATGAAGCCGATCGGCCAATCCGAGCTGCTCGACGCCATCGTCCGGACGCTCCACGCACGGCTGCCGCTCGGCGAACCCACCGCGCCGGTCGCCGCTAAGGAAGCGGCAGGCGAATCCGCCCCCTGCTCCCGGCCGCTCCGCGTGCTGGTCGCCGAGGATAACCCGGTCAACCAGAGGCTGGCCCTCTCGCTGCTCCGCAAGCGCGGGCACCGGGTAACTCTCGCCGGCGACGGCCGCGAAGCGCTGGCCGCCATGGAGCAGCAGTCGTTCGACGCCGTCCTCATGGACGTCCAGATGCCCGAAATGGACGGATTCGAGGCGGTGGCGGCGATCCGCGCGCGCGAGAAGGCGAGCGGCGGCCATGTGCCGATCGTCGCCATGACGGCGCACGCCATGATCGGGGACCGCGAACGCTGCCTCGCGTCCGGCTTCGACGGCTACGTCTCCAAGCCGATCCGTCCGCAAGAGCTGTTCGACGCCGTCGAGCGCCTGGCGGCCGAGCGGCCAGCCGCCCCCGCCCCTACCCCCGCCGCGGCGGCGCCGGCGGAGGGCGACCCGTTCATTGCCCTGGCGCGCGTCGAGGGAGACGAGCAGCTGTTCCGGGAGATCGTGCGGCTCTTCATCGATGGCTGCCCGTCGCTGATGACACGGATGGACCGGGCGATCCGCGCACAGGATGCGACCGGGCTGAGCGCGGCCGCGCACGCGTTTCGCGGCGCGGTGAGCAACTTCGGGACGCCGTCGCTCGTCGACGCCGCATCGCGTCTGGAATCGATGGGCCAGACCGGCGACCTGTCCGGCGCCGGCGAGATCTACGACGCGATCCAGCAGGGACTCGATCGGCTGAAGCCGGCGCTGGCCAGCCTGGTGCCGGGTGAAACCCCAGACCAGACGGGCGGCCCCTGATTCGCCGTCACTTTGGCGTCGGAAGCTCCGTCATCCTGAGCGCCGCTCAGGATCTCGCGACTTCCCCGGGTTGCGGTCCCCTCGCCCCCGCGCTCATGGATCCTGCGGGGGAGAGGGACAGGGTGAGGGGGCTCGAGTGTGAGGGGCGCTCGGCTGCGTGAGGGGCTCTCCGCAGGCGATCTCTCGAGTGTGAGGGGGCAGCTTGTCATCCTGAACGGAGCGAGGTACGAGCGGAGCGAAGGATCTCGGTGGTGGACCGAGCCCCCGGGTGGCATGCCCAGAGCCTCAGTGATCCAGCGGAGGCGGCCGGAGCGGAGAGCCGGGCACAGGAGGATTCCCCATGACAGCCGCAACCGACTCACGTCAGGCCGACCCGCATGCGGCCCCGGGCGGATCGACCGCTGCGCTCCGCCTGCTCGTGGTCGATGACTCCGCGGTGGACCGCCGGCTGGCGGGGGCCATCGCGGAGAAGAAACGCGGCATGTCGATCAGCTACGCCGCGGACGGCGCCGAGGCGCTCCAGGCCCTTGAGCGCGAGCGGCCGGCCGCCGTCCTCACCGATCTCCAGATGCCTCAGATGGACGGGCTCCAGCTGGTCCAGGCCATCCGCAAGCAGCACCCGCTCATCCCGGTCATCCTCATGACCGCGCACGGCAGCGAGCAGATCGCCATCGAGGCGCTGCGCAAGGGGGCGGCCAGCTACGTGCCCAAGCAGTCGCTCGCGCGCGATCTCGCCCAGACCCTCGACCAGGTCCTGGCCGCGGCGCACACCGACGCCGAGCACCAGCGCCTGCTCGAGTGCCTGACGCAGACCGAATCGCAGCTGGTGCTCGAGAACGATTCCTCGCTGATTGCGCCGCTCATCGGCCACATCCAGGCGAATGCTATGCGCATGCGGCTCTGCGACGAAACGGGACTCATCCAGTTGACCGTCGCGCTGCGCGAGGCGCTGGTGAACGCCATCGACCACGGCAACCTGGAGCTGAGTTCGGAGCTGCGCGAGCAGCACGAAGACGCGTACTACGACCTGCAGCAGCAACGCCGCCGGGAAATTCCGTACGGCGATCGCCGCGTGTACGTGACCGCGATCGAGTCGCGCGCAGAGGCGGTGTATATGATCCGGGACGAGGGGCCGGGGTTCGACCCCACGCGCCTGCCCGACCCGCGCGATCCCGCCAATCTGGGCAAGGTGAGCGGCCGCGGGCTGCTACTGATTCGCACGTTCATGGACGAGGTCACGTACAACGACAAGGCGAACGAGATCACGCTGGTGAAGCGGGCCCATCCCTCGGCCGGCACCCGCCCGCCGCGTAGCGCCTGACCGGGCGGGTTCGGACTGGACGGTCACGAACGAGAGCATGGTGAACCGGGTGGGAGGCGTGCTGGCCGATCTGGCGCTCCGGCGCGTGGCCGGCAAGCCGCACCTGGTGACCGAGTACAACCACTCGGCGCCCAAC